>JAJPJU010000274.1 GCA_021324035.1 Spartobacteria bacterium
CGCAGATTGTTTTTAGGGGTCCCTGTTTCCATCTGTGTAAATCTGCGAAATCTGTGGATAAATTCTTCAGCTCCGCTGCACCTGCCAGTCTTCGACGAGCTTGTTGGGAATTTCCTTTAGAAAACGGGACGGCCGTTGGAACACATCGCCATAGCCGCCAGTCAGGCGCATATGCGGATAACTCAGATACAACTCGTCCTTCGCTCGAGTGATTGCGACGTAAAACAGGCGCCGTTCTTCTTCGAGATTATTGCGATCATCCATCGACCGGCTGCTTGGAAACATTCCGTCGGTCAGCCAGATCACAAATACGGTGTGGTACTCCAATCCCTTGGCTTGATGTACCGTTGAGAGATTCACAGCCTCGCGGTCGGCGCCCTGATTGGGCGCGGCTTCGGCGTCGACATTGCTGATCAGCGCAAGCTGGGAAAGAAATTCGTTCAGGTCTTTGAATTGCCTCGCGAAAGCCGCGAGTTGATTCAGGTCTTCCTTCCTTAATTCGTAATTCGTGAAATTCACCTTCGCATATTCGTCGTAAATCGCTTCCAGCACGGACGTGATCATTTCCGATGGCGGGTTCGGCTGACCGCCCGGCGCGATTTCGTCGAGAGTATGAGCGACCTGGCTCCAGTGCTTCTTCGATTTCGCGCTCACGTTCATTGGCAGCAACCGTTCGCTCCAGGAAGTGATCTCGCCCTGGCCATTGAGGGATTTCTCCCACGCGTTCCAAAGATTATCGGCACTGCGATTTCCGATGCCGGGCAACAATTTCGCCATTCGCTTGAACGCAACTTCATCGCGCGGATTGGCCACCAGACGCAGAAATGAAATCACGTCCTTGATGTGGGCCTGTTCGAAAAACCGAACCCCGCTGGTGATTTGATACGGAATCCCGCGCCTCGACAGTTCGAGCTGCAGCTCAAGCGCGTGATAATGAGCGCGATAAAGGACCGCGATCTCGTTCAGATCGACGTTTTCGTCGCGCAATTCCAGGATTCGCTGGGCCACGAACTGTGCCTGTTCGCTTCCGTCGTTCAGGGCGACGACCGCCGGTCGGACCGAATTCGATTCACGCACCGGCTGCAGGTTTTTCTTGAACTGCTCGACGTTTGCCGAAATCGCCGAATTCGCGACCTGCAAGATCTCCGGCACGCTCCGGTAATTCATCTCGATCTTAAAAACCTGCGCGTCCGGGTAACGTTTTGGAAACTCCAGGATGTTTTTGAAGTTCGCGCCGCGCCAGGAGTAAATCGATTGGGCGTCGTCGCCGACCACCATGAGGTTGCGATGCTCCTGGGCGAGCAGATCGATCAAGTCGGCCTGGATCTTGTTCGTGTCCTGGTATTCGTCGACCAGAATGAATTGAAACTGCCGCCGATAAAACTGCGCGATGCTCGCGTTTTGCTGCAACATCGTCAGCGTCTTTTGAAGCAGATCGTCGAAATCGATCGAGTTTGTTGCCTTCTTCTTTTTTTCGTAGCGGGCCTGAACGTCTTTGATCTTGTCGAGCAACGGAATGAAGTACGGAAACTTTTCCGCCAGCAGTTCTTCCATCGACGTTTCCGTGTTGATCACAAAACTGAAAATTTCCGCGAGCACATCGCCCTTGGGGAATCGAATTTCCTTGGGGTCGATTCCCGCGCTTGCGACCACGGCGTTGATCAAATCTTTCTGATCTTCGCGATCCATGATTGTGAAGCCGCTGTTGTAACCGATCGCGCTGCCGTGACGCCGCAGGATCCGATTTCCCACCGAGTGAAACGTTCCGCCCCAAATTCCGCTGGCATCGATGGGCAGCACATTTGCCACGCGGTCGAGCATTTGGCGCGCAGCCTTGTTGGTAAACGTCAGCAATAAAATGTTTCGCGGGTCGATTCCGTTCTCGAGGAGATAGGCGACGCGATAAGTCAGCGTCCTGGTTTTTCCAGAGCCGGCGCCGGCAATGATTAACTGGGGACCGGGTGGCGCGGTGACAGCAGCGAGCTGCTGTTCGTTGAGCTCCGCCGCGTAATCGATGTGGACGGAACCTGGTCTTGCCGGGCGATGAAGCGTGTATTGTCGCGACACATTTTACCTGTAGCCCCGAAAGCGTTCGGGGCAATCGCGGGCGCTTAATGCACGATCACATTGCAGGAACTGAAACGACCGTGGTCGTCGAGGGCGATCAATTGATAACTGCCACGCGAGGATTTCCAGCTGAACATATCGGCTGCCTGCGATTTTCCGATGAAACTCCGGTTGGCGAACCAGTAAATCTCGCGCACATCGGCGTCGGCCTTCGCTCGGAGCGGAATTTCTCCGGACGTATCGAGAAGGGACGCGTTGCCTTCGGCTGGAGAAATAATTTTCGGTGGATTGCCGCTGCGCGCGGTTAACTCGGTTTCGGTTCCAGGAAGAAATGGCGGCGGCGAACGCCGGGGCAGTCCGGCGCGTTCGAATAGTTTCAGCAAATCGCTCGGCCAGAACTCGTAAACTTCGCGCCGGAGAAGTCGCGTTCCATCATCGACGGGCACGCGCAAGCCCGTTGCGACATCAATCAGAACTTCCTGGTGCACGTCGCACGTTTTAATCGGCGAGATTCCGGGGATGAACCATCCCTCAATGCGATGCGTGCAATTTTTACCAGGCAAATCGCCGGATACGGCGCAGAATTCCACCCGCTTCAAATTCGCGTTCGGCGGTGGACGATGCGCTTCGACAGGCTCCGGCCAGCTCGCTCGAAGAGCATCGATCATTTGAAACAAAAGTGGCGCGGCAGCCGCGCGACCGACGAACGCCGGGTTTGGTTTGCCGTCGAAATTTCCGATCCAAACCGCGAGGACGTAATGACTAAAGACAGCGACCGACCAGGCATCGTGAAAACCGTGAGACGTTCCAGTTTTCCAAAACACCGGCGCAACATTGCTAGAATCGACGTACCCGATTTCCGGGCGCGGCACATTTAACATTTCCAGGGCAAGGAACGCCGCTTCCGGGGTGAGCACGCGACGACCGTAGGTCTGGATCGGATCAGACTTTTTCCGGCGAAGCGGACGCAGCTCCCCATTGTCAGCGAGCGCGGCATAGAGCCGGACCAAATCCTCCATTTTGATTTCCGCGCCGCCGAGAGGAAGAGCCAGACCGTAGAGCGGCTCCGAACGCGGCAACGCAACTCCGGCGCCGCGAAGAAATTCGTAGAGCGTTGGATTCGCCAGCTGGGACGCCAGTTCAACCGCCGGAAGGTTTCGGCTGCGAGCCAAAGCATCGCATGCCCGAATCGGTCCGAGAAAATCGCGATCGAAATTTTCGGGATTGTAATCGCCAAAACTGCGCGGCGCGTCGGCGAGAATCGACAACGGGTGAATCAGGCCCTGGTCCATTGCCAGGGCGTAAACGAACGGCTTCAGGGTCGAGCCGGGCGAACGCGGACTGCGAGTTCCGTCGACTTGGCCTTCGATCTGCGCATTGAAAAAGTCGGCGGACCCGACCTGCGCCAGCACATCCATGTTCCGGACATCAACCAGCATGGCCGCCGCATTTTGAAATCCGCGGTTACGATTTGCCCGGATGTAATCGGCGATCCGGCGTTCGAGCAGTTGCTGTTTCTCCAAATCCAATGTTGTTGCGACGAGTGCGGCACGGACGCAACGCTCCGATGCCAGTCCGGCCCGGACCGTCCGGTCGGCGCAGCGCCCCGACCCTTCCATTTCGAGAACTTGTTGAACGAAATGTGGGGCGAAAAAGGTTCGCTCGGTCTGCGCCCGCGCCCTGAATTCCCGGACCGGCGATTTGTCATCAACGCTTGTGCGATCATACCAATTTCCCTGCGCCACATTGAGCGAGCGGTTGTCGCGGTCTGCATGCAACGCGCGCCGGGTCGGACTTTGGGGAATAACACTGAGCGAAACTGATTCCGGCCGCGTCAAATGCGCCGGAGCTTTTCCAAAATAGATCTGACTGGCCGCGCCGATGCCTTCAATGTTGCGGCCGTAAGGCGCGAGATTCAGATACGCCTCCAGAATTTCGGCTTTTGAATAGTGCCGTTCCAATTCCAATGCCCGCACGATTTGGCGCAGTTTTCCGAATGGCGTTCGCGTTTGCAGATGAAACCTCAAACGCGCCACTTGCATGGTAATGGTGGAAGCGCCGGTACGCGGGCCGCCGCGAACGAGTCCAAATCCTGATCGAGCGAGCGCGAACGGGTTAACGCCAGGGTGCCGCGCGAAGTACTTGTCCTCGTATTGCAGAGTGGCATCGACGAGTTCCGGCGCAATCTCCGGAAGAGGCGTCCAAATTCGGAATTTCTGGTCGGACGTTAATGTGACGCGCAGCAATTCGCCGTTGCGGTCCCGGATGCTTTGCGAGAACGAAATACCGTCGAGCAGCGGCGGCTTTGGCAAAAAGAGCCAGATCGCGATGATAACCGCACTGAAGAAAATCAAAAAATTGCGGATTACGGAACGCGGATTTCGGAGAGTTAACCGCTGCAAGCGTTGCAGCGACTTCTTTCCGCACTCCGCAATCCGAACTCCGCAAGGCTTCTTCATTCGGTGACCGTGATTTTACCGCCAACTCCGCGGCCTTTGATATTTCGCTCATACATCGATTCCGCGAACACCGGCGGAACGACGAATTCGCCTCGGTTGGTCGATTTAATCTGGTAATTGATTTCCAGAACGTTTTCGCCCGCCGTTCCGAAAAACAGCGCGCGGTCTTCGCGAACATCGACGTAATCGACGCCGTTGATCGATGAAACGCCTGGCTGAAGCGACGAACCGACCACTTCGAAACCGCCGGGCAACAGATCGATCACTGCCACATTGGTAAACGTGTCGTCTTTGGTGCTGCGCACTCGGACCCGGACGTTGACCGGCTCGCCAAGTTTTGTTCGCGTAACTGGCTTGCCGTCCTTGTCGAGCAATTCACGATAAACCTCCAAACCTTCCGCCATCGTTTTTTCGGGAGCGCGCCGGTCGTACCCGGCTTCGACAACCTGATAAAACGCGCCCGGTCCGGTGATTGGCGGCGCGCTCTTGAATCGCAAAGCCGTTGCGTCTTTTGAAAATTGCGCGCGCTGCAACAGTTTTGCAGCGTTAACCAGGCTGACTTCGCGCTTGTCGTTGTGGACTTCGGCGATCGTC
>JAJPJU010000090.1 GCA_021324035.1 Spartobacteria bacterium
AAGCGTGTTTGCCGCTCTCCGTAGCTTATCGCAGCTTACCACGTCCTTCATCGCCTATTGGCACCAAGGCATCCATGATGCGCTCTTTGTAGCTTGATCAATCTGTTCCGATCCCACTGCTTCGAAAGGTCGATTCCGCTGCGCAGAGAGTGCGACGCGTTCTCGTCGATTCGTCTCCACAGCAGATAATCAACCGCTCGAAGCAGCGGGATCAGAGATTCTTTGATAACTGAAACTCTCCTGGCCCCGACAAAATCGGGGCACAGATTTTCAGACTCAGCTCTTAAAGTTGTACTTTCTTACTACCCTGTATGTAGATGTCAAAGAACCAGCATTCACGTACGCTTCAGAGCACAAAAAAACTCAATTCGGCCTCCCGGTCGGTCCGCCTTCACCAAGGCTCCGGCGGATAAACGGGGACAAAATTGAGTCCAATTTGCAGTCCCAAATGTACGTAGAACAAACTCCCTATCAGAGGAGTTCCGCTGTCCAGCGGGGTGACCAAAATAGCGCATTTGCCAAAGCCGTCAACCGCGTTTGCTCGGATTTTCGCTAGAAAAAAGATTAAGCGTAGACATCTCATTCGGAGGCACTTGCGCTCGGCATCGAACCGCAGACGGCTCGCCCGCCACGCGCGGGTGAAATTTTTCGGAGTGCGCCGCGCCCTCGCCCCCTTTCGCGAGGACGCGCCGGACTCTAAAAAGAAGCCAATCGTCGTTTGGCGGTTCCGTGAACCGCCGCTACCTGTTCTTCATGCAGCAGCGCTCCGACGGCCGCGCGCCGGATCAAATCCGCGCCATAAACTTTGAATTGAACATTGCTCCGCACGCCACCGGTTCAGTTTTGGTCTCAATGGGGAACACGCGCGTCATTTGCGGGGTGACGGTCGAGGAAAGCGTGCCGCGCTGGATGAAAGAGTCCGGCAGCGGCCGGATGACCGGCGGCTGGCTGACCTCCGAGTATTCAATGCTGCCTTACTCAACAACGAGCCGAAAGCCGCGCGACATCTCCAAAGGACGGCTCGATGGCCGCAGCTCTGAAATTCAACGATTGATTGGGCGATCTCTCCGCGCGGTGGTGGATCTGGAAAAGCTTGGACCGCGCACGATGTGGATCGATTGCGATGTGCTCCAAGCCGACGGCGGAACCCGAACTGCAGCAATCACCGGCGCGAGTCTCGCGGTTGCGCTCGCCTGCCGAAAATTGGCGAACGACAAGAAAGTCGAAGCGCCGCCAGTCAAAAAACTGGTCGCCGCGGTGAGCGCTGGAGTCCTGGATGGTCGGGCGATCGTTGATCTTAATTACGAGGAAGACAAAGCGGTCACGGTCGATTTCAATCTGGTCGCGACGGAGGATGGCGAATTCGTTGAGGTGCAGGGCTCCGGCGAAGAATCGACGTTTGCTCAAGATGAGCTCGAGCAAATGATAACGCTCGCGCGGAAAGGAATCGCCGACCTGATTTCAGCCCAGCGCGCGGTGCTGGCAAGAATCATGGTCAGTCCGGCGGAGAGTTGATAGTTGATGGTTGATAGTTGATAGAACGCCCGTCCCGCGACGGCGGAACAAGTACAGGATTGATCATGAAAAAGGCGCTGATCACCGGCATCACCGGACAGGATGGAAGTTATCTCGCCGATCTTCTCCTTGAAAAAGGATATGAAGTTCACGGGATCATTCGTCGCGCGAGCACGTTCAACACTGCGCGAATCGATCATCTTTACGCCGATCCGCATATCAACGGCGTTAAGATGTTTTTGCATTACGGCGATCTCAGCGACTCGGTGAACCTGGTGAAGTTGCTTTACAATTTAAAGCCGGACGAAATTTATCACCTCGCGGCACAGAGCCACGTCCGCGTCAGCTTCGACATTCCGGAATACACATCGGACGTTACCGGCGTCGGAACGATCCGGATTTTGGAGGCAATCCGTGAAGTCGGTCTTCGCTCTCGTTTTTATCAGGCATCGAGCAGCGAGATGTTCGGAAAGGCGCAAACAGTGCCGCAAAACGAAAAAACACCGTTCTGGCCGCGCAGCCCGTATGGCGTCGCAAAAGTTTTTTCCTATTGGGCGACGGTGAATTACCGCGAGAGCTACGGGTTGCACGCCAGCAACGGCATCTTGTTCAATCACGAGAGTCCGCGTCGCGGCGAGACTTTCGTGACTCGCAAAATCACTCGGGCAGTGGCGGCGATCAAACAGGGGCTGCAAAAGGAATTGTTTCTGGGAAATCTGGATGCCAAACGCGATTGGGGCTATGCGCCGGAATACGTCGAGGCGATGTGGCGAATGCTACAACAGGACAGCAGCGACGATTTTGTAATCGCGACCGGCGAAACCCACACCGTTCGCGAATTCGCCGAAACGGCATTTGCCCACGTCGATCTCGATTGGAAAAAATTCGTAAAACACGATCCGCGCTACGAGCGGCCGGCCGAAGTCGATTTGTTGATCGGCGACACGACGAAAGCGAAGAAGAGCTTTGGCTGGGAACCGAAAGTGCGGTTCAAAGACCTTGTGCGCATCATGGTGGACGCCGACATGGCGTTGCTTTCGAACGAAACGCCGCGAAAGCATTTGGGAAAATTGCCGTAAGATCGGAACATCGCGTTGCGATGTCCGCGAGCGCTGCGTTTCTTACCGAATCACGCCGATGGCGTGGTTTGATTCCGCCATCTGGGTCCCTTTCGCTCCCAATTCCGGGATTACCGAGGCCAATGACGGATTGATGATCGAAACCTCGGCGCCAGGACCGACCTGGCTGTAGAGATTAATAATGTCGACCGAGCGCATGCGAATGCAGCCGTAACTCGCCGGCCGGCCGATGTTTCGTTCTTCAGGCGTGCCGTGAATATAAATGTCACGTCCAAATGCGTTTCGGTTTTGCGCCTGCATCCCGCGAAGCCAAATGATTCGCGTCACAATCGGATCGCGTCCCGGCGCGTTGACCGCGACGACTTCACCGGTTCGGCGACGATCTTTGAAAACCGTTCCGGCCGGGGCTCCGTCGCCAATCTTGTTCGCAATCTCAAGTTCGCCGAGCGGCGTGCCGTAGCTACCGGCTCTATCGCTCAATCCGAATTTCGACGTCGAAACAGGGTAGGTCGCTACCAGTGCTCCTTTTTCGAGAAGGGCCAGCTTCTGGTCATGAACGCTGACGACAATGTGGTGTTCGGTGTCTTTTGGTGCGGCGCACGAAGCGAGGAAAATAGCGAACGCGGCGAGGAAAAAATACCGCGCGATCCTTCCGAAATTGTGTTTCCCAAACCTACCCACGATCAAATCGGAAGAACTCTTGTGCAGTTGCGGTGGTTGCGCCAGCGATTTCTTCCAAAGAAATACCGCGCGCCTTTGCAATCTCTTCGGCCACCAGCCGGGTGTAGGCGGGTTCGCATCGTTTCCCGCGAAATGGGACCGGCGCGAGATACGGACAATCGGTTTCGACCATGAAACTGTCGAGCGGAACATTGGCGGCGACGTCGCGAACTTGTTTTCCATTTTTGAAAGTAACGATCCCCGTAAACGAAACCAGGTGGCCGAGCCCCAGGACTTCGTTCGCTTGTTCGAGCGTTCCGCCGAAACAATGAAATACGCCGCTAACTTGCCGCCCGTAATCACGCAAGATTTCGAGCGTATCGTCCCACGCGTCTCTTTGGTGAATCACGACGTTCATGCGCAGCTCGACTGCAAGGTCCAGCAGCTGTTCGAACATCTCCGCCTGCTTTGATTTGTAGGCGCCGTCTTCGATTCCAGCTTCGATTTGTTCTTCCGTGCTGCTTTGGAGGGCGTTGAAAACTTGAACATCTTTGCGCTTTGCCGCTTCGATGCTCGGCAAATAGTGATAATCCAATCCGATCTCGCCGATCGCCACTACCCGCGGATTCTTGGCGAGCTCGCGCAGTGGCGTCACCACATCAGAGTCAGCTTCGTGCGCGTAAGTTGGATGAACTCCGATGACCGCGTACACACTGGAATATTTTTCAGCCAGTTCGACCGCGCGCCGGCTGCTCTCGACGGACGTGCCGATCGTGATGATGCGGGTCACGCCGGCTTCGTTGGCGCGGCGGAGAACATCGTCAAAATCCGGCGCGAAATCCGGATAATCGAGATGGGCGTGAGTTTCGATTAGCATTTTGTCATTCCGAGCGAAGTCGAGGAATCTCTAGATATTTCCGATCAAATATCGGCCAGACAATAGTTGGAGATGTCTCGGCTTCGCTCGACCTGACAAGAATCACCATTCAATAACCGTGCTCGCCCAGGTCAGTCCGCCGCCGAACACAACCATCAAAACATAATCGCCGCTTTTGATTCGCCCGGTGCGATTTGCCTCGTCCAGCGCAATCGCCACCGCCGCCGCCGAAGTATTTCCGTACTTGTCGAGGTTCACGTAGAAACGATCCAGGGAAATGTTTAATCGATCGGCGATCGCTTCGATAATGCGCAAGTTGGCCTGATGTGGAATCACGCAGGCGATGTCATCCGCAGTCAGGCCGGCGTCGGCCAATGCCTTTTTGGACGCGTTCACCATTGCGATAACGGCCTGCTTGTAAACTTCCTTACCGAGCATGTGGATCGTTGCCAGGTGCATGTCGACGTTGTCGCGGGTGATTGGGCAACGCGATCCACCGCCCGGCATGAACAAAATGTCCGTGAATTGTCCGTCGCTTCCGATGTGAGTGCTGATGACGCCGTGCTCGCTCCCGCGATGTTTCAAGACCGCGGCGCCCGCACCATCACCGAACAGCACGCAGGTGTTGCGATCGGTCCAATTCGTGATCGAGGTTAACTTTTCGGCGCCGATCACCAAAACAACCTCGTGGGTGTGTGAGGTGATGAACTGTTGGGCAATTTCAATTCCAAAAAGAAAACCCGCGCAGGCGGCGGAAATATCAAGACAGGCGGCTCTCTTCGCGCCGATTTTTTTCTGCACGAAACAGGCGGTCGCCGGAAACAGCATGTCCGGCGTGGCAGTTGCGACGAGGATGAGATCGATTTCCTCCGGCTTAATTTTCGCCTGCTCGAGTGCATTGAGCGCGGCTGTGGTTGCCATTTCGCTGGTCGTCTCGTCTTTCGCGGCGATGCGACGCTCTTTGATGCCGGTCCGGACGGTGATCCACTCGTCGCTGGTGTCGACGATCTTGGTCAGATCGTCGTTGGTGAGCCGTTTCTCCGGCACGTAACTGCCGGTGCCAACGATCGAAACAGTGCGGCGTGCTTTAGCGGAGTGCGGCCGCGGGCGCGAGCGAGGCTGTCGTTTCATGATAACGGCGAACTTCTTCGACGATATGCGGGTTCACCTGTTGTTCAATGGACTCCGCGGCAACCCGCAGCGCATTCTTCACCGCCAACGGCGTGCTGGCTCCGTGGGCGATGATACAAATTCCATTCACGCCGAGCAGCGGACTGCCGCCATATTCCTCGTAATTTGTTTTGTCCTTGATCGTCGTAAACGCGTCTTTGGCGAGGAGTGCGCCGATTCTTCGCATCGGACTGCGCACCAGCTCGTGCTTGAGCCATTGAAAAATCGCGACGGCGATTGATTCGCATGTTTTCAAAATTACGTTGCCGACGAATCCATCGCAGACCACAACTTCGACGGGATCTTCAAAAAGGTGCCGACCTTCGATGTTGCCGACAAAGTTGAGCGAAGTCTTTTTCAGCATTTGGAAGACTTCCTTCGTTTTCTCGGTCCCTTTCACGTCCTCTTCACCGAGCGAAATCAAACCGACCGTCGGGTTGGTATAGTGAAGCACGTGCCGCGAATAAACCGATCCCATGATCGCGTATTGCAAAAGGTGTTCGGGCCGCGCGTCGATATTTGCGCCGGCATCGACCAAAACGAAAACGTTGGTTTCTGTGGGAAGGATTGCCGCGATCCCTGGGCGGTCGACTCCAGGAAGCGTCCGCAATTTGATCATGCTCGCGGCCACCGCAGCTCCCGTGTGACCTGCGCTGACGATGGCGTCGGCTTCGCCGTATTTCACCAAATCGACTGCGCGACTGACGGAAGAATCTTTTTTGCGCCGGACTGCCGACCAGGCTTTGTCACTCATATCGACGACCTGGGTGGCATGGACGATGTCGATCTTACGATCATTGCAGCCGAGTTTTTTCAGTTCGGCCTCGATTTGTGGGGTATCGCCGACCAGGAATAGTTTGCTGATGTGCGGATACTCCCGCAGCGCCATCACAGCACCGGGCACAGTGTTGGGCGCTCCGAAATCGCCGCCCATCGCATCCAAGGCGATCTTCATGAGAGGGAAATTTTGCGGGCTTTAGGGGCTCTTTGCAAAACGAAAATGAATATAGAGCGGCCTCAGTGCCGCGATTAATCAGATAGAGTCGGGGCGCTCAGGCCCCGCCCACATTTATTTGCCTGCGACGGTCAAGACCTGACGGCCTTTGTAATAGCCGCAGGAGGGGCAAACGGTATGACCCGCGACTGTGCTGCTACATTGCGGGCATTTTGTGAGCTGCGGACGATGCCAGCGGTTGGCCGCTTTGCGAGTGCGCAGGCGCATCTTCGAAGTTTTGCGTTTTGGAACTCCCATGGGCCGCTTATTTAAGCATCGTTTTAGGGAAAAACAATGGGCGGCCCAGTTGAGATTGAGTCGTTGAGAAAACATTGAACCTGCGGTCAGCTCGACATCTCAACCGCTCAACGTCTCAACTTCAATTTGTCCAGCTCGGCCCAGTCGTGTTCCAGTTTCTCGGCACGCTCTTGCTGCGCCGTGTCCCTTTTTTGCGGGGTCGGCGCCTTACAAACCCGTCCCTCTTCACGATCGCACCGCGGATGCGCGGGGAGATTCAGCAAAATGTCTTCGCGCATGAACGGTGAAAGATCGACGGTTTCAGGGCCTCGTAATTCGGTATGCAATGCGAACGCCGGAACTTTGATTTGGTGGACGAATTTCTCGAGGCAGCCAACGCAAGTGAGCTCGACCGGTTGATCGAGAATTCCGTTGGCCCAAAGCGCACCTTCCGCCACGCCGACGTCGATGCTGTATTTCATCGGGCCGGCGCACCGAACGCCCTGTGATTCGAGGCCTTCGATCAGGCAATCCTCCTCGCCCTCGAGATGCAATCCCTCGGACGGGATCTGCTTCAAATGAATTTTCACTCCCTGGTTCCCGTTTATCGCTTGAATTTTTTCCCTAACGCGGTCGTAACAATTGCCGGCACAAACTTGGAAACGTCTCCGCCGAGGCGCGCGATTTCCTTCACCAGACGCGAGCTCAAGTAAGTGTATTCCTCCTTCGGCATCAGGAAGATCGTTTCCACGCTGCTCTCCAGTTTTCTATTCATCAGGGCCATCTGAAATTCGAACTCGAAATCAGAGACGGCCCGTAATCCGCGGATGACGGCGCTGGCTTTCTCGTTCCGCGCGAATTCGATTAACAACCCATCAAATTGGGTGACGCGAACATTGTCGATCTTGCCCGCCGTTTGGTTCAGCAGCTCGAGCCGTTCCTCGAGTGAAAACATCGGCAGCTTTTCGTCGTTGTGGGCAACTGCGACGATCACTTCGTCGAAAAGCTTTCGGGCTCGCTCGACCACATCAAGGTGACCGTTGGTGACGGGATCGAAGCTGCCCGGATAAATCGCGCGCTTCATGCTGCCGAAATTCAATCATCACCTCTCAAACATCAAATCCGTTAAATCGACGGCTCGGGTCCACTGCGGTTTTTCGACGTTCGGTTCCATTCATTTGCCGAATGCTGCGCGAAGGAGGAAGATTGTTGTCTGGCCTGATGATGAATCCGTCCACCTACAAGAAAATCGCCGTGGCGAGCACATTTTCGCCGCGTTTCGAGCAGGTTCTCTCGGAAGCGAAACGAATCCGGGACCGGTTCGGCTCGACTTTAAGTTTGATTTACATCGGCGAGCAAAGTGACGAGACCAACCAGAAGTTCGCTTCGATTTTTGACCGCCTTCAACTGCCGAACAATTCGCCGGTTCATTACGGCCAGGGCGATCCGGCCGACGGTATCTTGCAGGCGATCACGGCCAACAACGTCGACCTGATTGTTGCCGGCGCGCTCGAAAAGGAATCGGCGTTGCATCCGTTTCTCGGAAACGTTGCCCGCCGGCTTTTGCGCGAAGCGCCGTGTTCGGTGGTTCTTTTCACTCATCCCGCGGTCGAGCCCAAGCCGTTGCGAAACATCGTGTTCGTGGTGAATTATTCGACGCACGCCCAGGGTGCATTCCAAGATACGGTCAAACTTGCGGAAGCCGAGCCGACCGAATGTCTCTATGCGATTCGGGTTTACACCACGTTCGACGAAGTGCGGGCATCGACGTTCGTCGGCAACGGCGACGGAGCCCCGCGTCCGCGAACTTTCCAGGAAGAAGAGACTGCATTGGAGGAATTTGTTTTGGCCGCGGGCGAGACCAAAGTGCCGATTGATGCGCGCTGCATTCGTGGCAACACCGGGTTCGCCGCGTCAGATTTCGTGAAATCGGTCGAAGCCGACCTCCTGGTTGTGCCAGTGCACAAGGGTGAAAACTCCAAGGAACGTTTTCCGAATCATCTTGCCTGGATCGCCGATGTGATTCCATGCAATCTCTGGCTGGTCAGGTGATTCGATTCAATCGCTGGGCAACGCAAGAAAGCAGGAACGAATTGTTTGGGAATTTCCGGCGTTCCTGTTTTCCTGAGATAATTCCGAAATGAGTTCTGCGCCTGAGTTTCACCCTTTCGGACCGTCGCATCTCGTCGTCATCTTTCTGACGGTCAGTGTCCCGTTTATGCTCGCACTGGTCGTTCACCGCACCAAATCGCCACGACTGGAGCTCTCGATCCGGCTGACAATAGCGGGGCTACTCTTGCTAAATTATGTCGCATACCTGTTCGTAGCGCGGAACTTCGGCGTCGATCATTGGTACCGGCTGTTGCCGCTGCAACTCTGCGACTGGGCGATGATTGTGATTATCGTCGCGCTTTTGACGGGTAACAGTCGCTGGCTGGAGGTGGCGTATTTTTGGGGGATCGGCGGGACGCTTCAAGCGATCATTACTCCGAATCTGCAATTCGGTTTCCCGGATTTGCGCTTCATCAGCTTCTTTGTGGCGCATTGCGGAATCATCATCGGGATTGTCTTTATGATGCTCATTTACGGATTTCGGCCGCGGCCGATTGGGATCCTTCGGACGTTTGCATGGACCGAAGTTTATTTTGTGGTCGCGTTCACGATTGATCGCATTACGGGCGAAAACTACGGTTTTCTTCTGCACAAACCCGAAGCCGCCTCGCTCCTCAGCTTTCTGTCCGATTCGCGCCCAATTTATTTGCTGGGATTTCATTTGTTGGCCCTGGCTTTTTTCTCTCTGCTCTACGCGCCGTTCGCCATTGTCGATCTCGCCAGGGGAAAATCTCTAAAGAACGCATGAAAGCAGGAAGGAACTCTTTAAAATTCCTGCGTTCCTGCTTTACGCTCCCGCTAGTTCATCCATCTTGTTCCCCGGTTTATGGTTTGCTGCACAGCGGCATGATTCCTTAGAGATATGGCGGCAAAGGTTTTACGTGTTGGCAAAGTCGCGATTGGCGGAAGACGTCCGGTTTTCATTCTCGGGCCATGCGTGATCGAGTCGGAAAAGTTTGTCTGGCGGATGGCGCGCGAGATTTCGAAAATTTGCCGCGGTGAAGACGTCGATCTGATTTTCAAGGCGTCCTACGACAAAGCGAACCGCACCTCGGTGAAATCATTTCGTGGGGTCGCGCCGCAGCAGGGTTGCGAAATTCTCGCGGCAATCGGCGAAGAATTGAAAGTTCCGGTGACAACCGACGTCCATTCACCGGACGAAGCGAAACTCGCCGGCGCGATGATCGATCTCCTGCAAATTCCGGCATTCCTTTGCCGGCAAACCGATTTGCTGCGAGCGGCGGCACAGACCGGTCGCGCGGTGAATGTAAAAAAAGGACAATTCCTGGCCCCGTGGGATGTGAAGAACATCGCCAAAAAGCTGACCGCATTTGGTAATAACAAGTTCTGTTTTACCGAACGCGGGACAACGTTCGGTTACAACAACCTCGTGGCGGACATGCGGTCTCTTTATTGGATGCGCGAAGCCGGTTACCACGTCATTTTCGACGCCACTCATTCGGTCCAGCGGCCGGGCGGAGGAGGGGACAAAACTTCCGGTGACGGCGAGTTAGCGCCGATTTTGGCGCGCGCGGCGGTCGCTGCCGGTTGCGATGGAATTTTCATGGAAGTGCACGAAGATCCGGCGCGTGCGATGTCCGATGCCGCCAATCAAATTCCGCTAAAGGATTTGCCGAAGCATCTGCTCATGTTAAAAGCTATTCATGCTGCCGTTTCGTGACGGTCGCTCCGGATATTGGGGCTTCATTTTCTTTGGGTTGTTGATCTTGCTAATGGCGGCGATCGCCCATCCAGTCATTGCCGCGAAACCGAAAGCGAAGAAGCAGAAGGCTTTAGCCGAAACGCCAAGCGCCACTCCGAGCGACCAGAATTTGGCGAATATTCCGCTGCCGATCGGTCACGAAGCCAAGGGTCTGGTGCTTCCGGATTTCGATCTGCAGGGACATCTTCGCGGCCGATTTGAAGCGGAAAGCGCGAAACGGCTCGATGAAGTCCACATCGGCTTCCACGCCTTGAAGATCATAACTTACACCCCTGAAAACCAACCGGATCTGACGATTGAACTCACCGATTCGGTTCTGAATATGAAGACGCGAATCCTGAGCTCCAACGAGCGGAGCACGATCAAGCGTTCGGATTTCAATATCGTCGGCGATTCGGTCGAGTTCGATACCAATTCGCGCGTGGGCAAACTGGTTGGGAACGTGAAGATGGTCATCACCACCCAGTCGAAATTGTTGAACACCCAAAACGAGTGAGCAGGACCGTCGTCGTTTTTTGCATTGCCGTTTGGGCGCTGCCGTTTTGTTTGGTCGGCCAGACCAACTCGCCATCCCTTTCGCCCGCGCCGAGAAAGGAAAAGAAAGAGAAGTCGTCGCCCAAGGCGTCGCCGGAAAAAGGCGTTTCCCTGCTCGGCCCGACTAATTCGCAATCAAACGAACCAATCACGACGGAAATTTACGCGGACGACGCGTTCTTTGATTCGAACAAGAACCAGGGAATCTTCAGCGGCCACGTAAAGGTGGCTGATCCGAGATTCACTTTGCAGGCCGAGAAGCTGACCGTGTACATCACCAAAGGCGAAAACCAGGGCTTGGAGAAAGCGGTCGCTGACGGAAACGTCGCCGTCGTGCGCGATCGTCCCGATCCGAACGGAGGCCCGCCGACCCGCGCGGTTGGACGCGCCGATCAGGCGACCTATATCGCCACAACCGGGGACGTTGAGTTGCGCGGAACGCCACGAGTTCAGGAAGGGGTGAACACACACATCGCGACGAGTCCGGACACTGTCATGGTCGTGAATCAAAAAGGACAACTGACCACCCGCGGCCCAAGCCGGACCGAAATTCGACAGGAACCGAAGACCGACGATAAAAAGGACGAGAACAAGGACGACAAGCAAGGCGGCGACAAAAAAGACAAGAAGGATGAGAAAAAAGGTGAAAAGAAAAACGAGACAAAAGCCGCACCTTCGCCACACAGTTCAGCTACGCCATGATTAGTCAGACTCCTGCTCGTCCAGGTCCGCAGATCGCCAAGCCCACCGCGGCGAAGGCCGATGCGGTTGCCTCCGGCGCGACGGGCAACGTGCTTGAGACTGATCAGTTGGTAAAAATCTATGGCGGCCGGTCGGTCGTCAACGGCGTGAATATCAACTGCCGCGCCGGGGAAATTGTCGGATTGCTTGGTCCGAACGGCGCCGGCAAGACGACAAGCTTTTATATGATCGTCGGACTTGTTAGGCCGAACAGCGGCCGGGTGATTTTTTCGGGCACGGATGTGACAAACTACCCGATGTTCAAGCGCGCTCGTCTCGGCATGGGTTATCTGCCGCAGGAGGAATCGATTTTCCGCAAAATGACCGTCGAGCAAAACAACATGGCGATTTTGGAGACGTTGCCGATCAGTAAAACCGAACGGAAAAATCGCTGCGATCAATTGCTGCACCAATTTGGGATCGAACGAATCGCGAAAAACCAGGCGTTGACCTTGAGCGGCGGTGAAAAACGGCGCCTGACGATTGCGCGCTCACTCGTCACCAAACCAAAACTGTTGATGCTCGACGAACCTTTCAGCGGCGTCGATCCGATCGCCGTTTACGATGTTCAGCAAATCATCGTGAACCTCCGCAAACTTGGTCTGGCGATTTTGATAACCGACCATAACGTCCGCGAAACCTTGTCGATCGTCGACCGCGCTTATTTGATCTTCGAAGGCCGCGTTGAGAGCGAAGGCACCAAAGATTTTCTCATCAACGATCCGATCAGCCGGCAGCTCTATCTCGGCGAACGGTTCAAAATGTAACCGAATCCGCCCGGCGGATTCGGAAATTCCAAATTCCAAATTCCGAAACAATTTTCCAAAATCCGAATTTCAAGAATTCTCGGTGTTTTCAGCTTTTAATTTTCGTTATTCGGATTTGTTTCGATATTCG
>JAJPJU010000121.1 GCA_021324035.1 Spartobacteria bacterium
ATTCGTTGCTGGCGCAAATCCTCCGAAACGCCCAGCCGAACGTTATCGCGTTCCAATGTAGTGTGGCCGATCAACACTGCATCGGCCAGCGCTCGTTGCCGAAACAAATGTTGTTTGTCTTCGCGCGAGGTAAAATCGACCGGCGTAAAATCGCGGGTCGTGATTTTTCCATCGACGGTCATCGCGAAGGTCGCGCTGACGAACGGCCGGGAAACCTTGGAGCGACGTTGACGCGGTGATTTTGCTTTTCGACGGCGGGGTGCCGAAGCCCGTGCTGCCTTTTTATTGCGACTCGCTGATTTCATGCTCCATGGTGGCGACTTCGCGTTTCATCTCGCGCATCCGGATACGCCCTTCGGGGCCGCTTGGACGGTAGAAGAAATAGACAATGCCGCCAGGCAGACAGCATACCACCATGATGAGAAAACTCAGGGAACCGATCAGGACCGCCACGCCCTCGTTTACGCCACAAACCTGATGCAACATTGTTTGGAGGACCTTTTCGCGAATGCCTACGCCAGCAAAACTGATTGGAAGCGCGGAGATCGTTCGCTCGATCGGCATGACGGCAAAAAAGTTTGTTACCACAACGTCCGCCCGCAACGCATAAGCCGCGCAAAGAAACGTGGTGAAAGTTGCCAAATGCGCCACCAATGATGCGCCAAAAGCGAGCGACGTAGCAACCCAGTGCCGCGCATAAAGATGATATGCGGCGGCGATTTCGATTAATTTGTCGCGTCCCGGAAATTTGTGAGGCAGCAAGTGAAAGAGGTTGAACCCGCTGATCACAAAACTGGCAGCCAGAGTGGCAACTGACACACCGAGGAGAATGAGCAGGATCCACAAATAACGCCGCGTTTCGTAGGTCTGCGAAAGCAGATCGAAACGCATGCTCACCAGGGTGACCGTGATTGCGACCAACGCCACCAGGCCGATGAAACGATCGAATACCACAGCCAGCAAAGCGCCCGCTTTGTGGTCGGGTGTTTCCTTGAGCAGCAGATAGCTCTTAATAATATCGCCGCCCGTGCCTCCGGGCAGAAATTGATTATAAAACATCCCGATCAGGAACAATCCGGACAAGCGTGGGAGGGTTAGCCGGATCCCCTGGACCTTGAGCAGCATTTGCCAACGAAACGCCGCGGCCGCTTCCACAATCAAGTAGGCGACGATGCCGGCCAAAAGCCATTCCACGCGGGCGTGGCGGATCGCCTCCCGCATCTCCGCCAACTTTTTTGGATCATGATAGACCCATGCCAGCAGACAGACGGTGACCGCGAGTTGAACAACGGTAATGATGACTTTTTTCACGCGCTAAAATGTTTCTTCCAGGCTTCAACCGACCGCTGAATCTCTTCCGCTGTTTTACGCGGACTCATTTCCCAAACCCAGGCGCAATCTTTCGGCAGGAGCGGCACCAGCTTCTGAAGATCGACGTCGCCGGCAAACGGCGGTTGATGGTCCTGGGCCGGCCAGATGCAATCCTGGACATGACAGCCAAGAGCGCGCGGACCGATTTGGCGCAGCCAGTCGGCGTGATCAAGGAAAGCAAGGTTTTCTTTGATTTGGATATGCCCAAAGTCGTGCCAATAACCCACCTGTGGCGAGTTTAATTCATCAAGCAACGCCGGCAGTTCGCGCTCGCTCGGAATTTCTTCAAACCCGCGGCGGCCTTCAATCCCGAATTTCACTTTCTTGCCCGCGGCGTATTCAACAATGCGTTTCAAACAATCTCTCACCTGCTGGAGATAGGGCGGCGCGCTCGCTTCGCGTTTTTCTACCGCGCGAATTTTTTCGCGCACGTATTCGCGTGAGAACAAATCGCCCTTTCTCGCAAGCTTGATCAGATCATCGGTGACCGGCCCGATCGGAACTTCGCCCAGATGCATGACTACGAATGGCGCGTTAAGCCGTTCGGCAAAATCGATTGTCTGAAATGTTTGTTTCACTGCGCGCTCGCGTTCGTTGCCGTAGGGAGACGAAAATTGATAGCAATCGGGCGAGGCGTGCAGCACTTCCACCGGCAATGGGCAAAAATTGTGGAGACTTGAGAATTTCACTTTGCCCGCCTCGAACATCTTCTGAATGCCGGGCATTAGCGAAATGCGGATGCCGTGGCCGAGCTCGATTCGCTCGAAGCCGAGATCGAGAATTTCCTGAAGCATTTCTGCTCCGTCGGTGTGACGGCTCGAATTCCAGCAGGTCGAAAACGAAATCATCGGCTTGATGAACTGTTCAAACAGTTGCGGCCGCTGAGGGAGCTGCCGGCGTGCCGATGTTCGTCTCGCAAACCCCGGGCTCGGCACATTGTTTTCGCACTCGGGCCAGCACAATTAGCGTGGTCACGCCGTAAGCAATCGCAGCGACCATCAGCGCAGTCCGCATTCCGATGGCGTCTGATAGCGCGGTAACGCCGAGCCCCGCGAACGGCATCATTCCAACAAAACTCAGCATGAACACGGCTGAAACGCGTCCCCGCAGATAATCCGGCGCGCGTTCCTGCACGATTGTGCTGCAGAGGCCAAAATTCGTGGCCAAGCCTAACGAGTTCACGATTAATAATCCCATCACAACATAGAAGCTTGGACCGAATGAGAGTGCGGTGATGACCAGTGAAATTGCGAGCGCATTGACCATCATGAGGGGCACGCGCTTATTCCGGGGCAGGCCAATGAGAAAAATCGATCCAACCAGGGAGCCGACCGCTGACGCGCCCATCAACGAACCCAGGCCATCCGCGCCGCGATGGAGCACCAGCCGCACATAGAGCGGCATCATCACCGTGATGATTGGAAAAATACAAAGCGATTGGGTCGCAATCAGCGTGACCATCGCCAGACTCGGGACGTCCTTCGCAACGAATCGAAAGCCATCCACAATTCCGCTGGCACGTTTTTCTTCTTCCTCCACCGTCCCTTTGGACCTCGGCGGTAAGGACAGGATGGCGATGATAAGAGCAACAAACGACAAAGCGTTCGCAAAAAACGCCGACGCGAGACCGAGCCACTTGATCAGGTAACCGCCAATCGTTGGTCCGATCACACGGGAGCCGTGAAAGACCGATCGGTCGATCGAGATTCCATTTTGAATCTGGTCGCGCCCGACCAATTCGGGGACCAAAGCCGACTGGGTTGGCATTTCGAAGGAATTGGAAATTCCGAGCAACACGGCAAAGAGCAGAATCTGCCAGATTTCGATCTGGCCTTTAAGAATGAGGAAACCAATTCCGCAGGCGATCCCGATTTGAACAAACTGAGTGATCAGAAGAATTTTGCGCTTGTCGAACCGGTCCGCTGCCATCCCACCGACCATGGTCAGCGCCAGCATTGGGATACCGGCCGCGAAATTAGCCATTCCCAGCCAAAATGCTTTGGTGGTCAGCATTGCCATGACCCAGCCTTGCGCCATCACCTGCATCCAGCTCCCAGTATCCGAGATCAAACTGCCGATGACGTAGCGGCGGAACGCCGCGTTACGCAAAACGCCCAACGCGTGCATCGGAGTGATTTTTACTTCTGCGCTCATCGCCAAGACTGATACGCGGTCAGGCGCACCCCTGCAATGGATGTTGCATGTGCGATTGCCCCGCGCGGCACGTTCGTTACTTTGAGGAAATGAGGATCGACCGGTTCACGCAGAAGATGCAGGAGGCGCTGCAGGCGGCCCAGGACCTCGCTTCCCAGGCGAATCAACAGGAAATCACTAACGAACATTTCCTATTGTCACTGCTCGATCAATCTGACGGCATCACTCAGCCGCTGCTCGAGAAGATTGGCGTTCCTCCGAATCAGCTGCGCGAAAAATTATTGACCGAGCTCAATCGCAAGCCGCGAGTGACCGGCGCGGTCGATCTTCGCATGTCGAATGAGTTGCGCTCCGTTCTCGATAGTTCGGAAAGGGAAATGGCGAAGCTGAAGGATGAATACACCAGCGCCGAACATTATTTGCTCGCCCTGGCCGACGCCCCGTCCAGCGTTCCCGCCGCAAAAATGTTGAAGGACTTCGGCGTCACTCACGACAAATTGATGCAGGCGCTGCAACAAGTCAGGGGATCGCAACGCGTGACCGACCAAAACCCCGAGGGGAAATACCAAACCCTCGAGAAATACGGGCGCGATCTCACTCAGCTCGCGCGCCGCGGCAAAATCGATCCGGTCATTGGTCGCGATAATGAAATCCGCCGCATCATGCAGGTGCTTTCACGTCGCACCAAAAACAACCCTGTGCTGATCGGCGATCCCGGTGTTGGCAAAACTGCAATCGTCGAAGGTCTCGCGCGCCGGATCGTTAGTGGCGACGTTCCTGAATCGCTCAAGAACAAGCGACTCATCGCAATGGATATTGGCGCGATGGTTGCGGGGGCAAAATTCCGTGGAGAATTCGAAGATCGACTCAAAGCGTTCCTGAAGGAAGTCACCGACTCACAGGGCGAGATCATTTTATTCATCGACGAGTTGCACACCATCGTCGGCGCCGGTGCGGCCGAAGGATCGGTCGACGCCTCGAACATGTTGAAGCCGATGCTGGCGCGCGGCGAACTGCGGACGGTCGGTGCGACGACGCTCGACGAATATCGCAAATACATCGAGAAAGACGCGGCGCTCGAACGCCGGTTCCAGCCGGTGATGGTAAATGAACCCAGCGTTGAAGATACGATAGCGATTTTACGCGGACTGAAGGAACGCTACGAAGTTCATCACGGCGTTCGCATCACCGATGGCGCGATCGTGGCCGCCGCAGTGTTGTCGAATCGTTACATTACCGACCGGTTTCTTCCCGATAAGGCCATCGACCTGGTGGATGAGGCGGCTTCGCGATTGAAGATCGAACTCGATTCAATGCCGACCGAAATCGACGTCATCGAGCGTGACGTTATGCAACGGGAGATGGAGCGGCAGGCCCTAAAAAAAGAAAAAGATTCTGCGAGCAAGGAACGGCTGAAGAAGCTCGAAAAGGAATTGGCCGAATTGAAGGAGAAATCGGGAGCGCTTAAAGCCGAGTGGCAAAAAGAAAAAGCGGTCATCGACGAACAACGGAAATGGAAAGAACAGCTCGATCAGTTCCGGACCGAACTCGAGCGCGTCACCCGGCGAGGTGAACTCGGGAAAGCGAGCGAACTTCAATACGGAAAGATTCCAGAGTTGGAAAAAAAGCTCGCTGATGCCGCGGCGAAAGAAAAGGGCCGCAAGACACGGTTGCTTCGCGAAGAAGTGACCGAGGAAGACATTGCCGACGTTGTTTCTCGTTGGACGGGCATTCCGGTTTCGCGATTGCAGGAAGGCGAGCGCGAGAAGCTGGTAAAACTCGAACAACATCTGCACGAACGGGTGGTCGATCAGGAACGGGCCATCAAAGCAGTCTCGAACGCCGTGCGTCGCGCCCGCGCCGGATTGCAGGACCCAAATCGTCCGCTCGGCTCATTTATTTTTCTCGGACCAACCGGTGTTGGCAAAACCGAACTTTCACGCGCTCTCGCCGAATTTTTGTTCGATGACGACAACGCCATGATCCGGATCGACATGAGCGAATACATGGAGAAACACAGCGTCGCGCGATTGATCGGTGCACCGCCCGGTTACGTGGGTTACGAAGAGGGCGGCCAATTGAGCGAAGCGGTCCGGCGGCGGCCGTATTCGGTTTTGTTGTTCGACGAAATCGAAAAGGCGCACCAGGACGTGTTCAACGTGCTACTGCAAGTCTTGGACGACGGCCGGATCACGGATGGCCAGGGACGCACCGTCGATTTCAAAAACACGGTCATCATAATGACCTCCAACATCGGATCCCAATACATCTTGGAGGAAGAACAAACTCAGGAAGCGCGCGAACGCCTGGTTATGGATGCGTTACGCGGACATTTCCGTCCCGAATTTCTTAACCGTGTCGACGAAATCATCATCTTCGATCGTTTGAGCGAGGAGGACTTGAAGAAAATCGTCGAAATCCAGCTCAAACGTCTGGCCAAGCGTCTCTCGGAACAAAAAATCACCCTCGAGCTCTCCGATTCGGCCAAACAACTTCTTGCCCGCGAAGGTTACGATCCGGCTTACGGCGCGCGTCCACTGCGGCGCACAATTCAAAAACAAATTCTCGACCCGCTCTCGATCCAGATTCTTGAAGGCAAAGTCCGCGAAGGCCAGACCGTGAAGATCGACGCGCGCGACGGCGCGTTGGAGTTTAAAGAGAAGTAACCGACTTGTTAGGCCACTCCACCTTTGCTCGCGGTTATTTGGAGCGCTTTCGCAATCGAGCGATCCCGAAATTCAAAATCGCACCGAGCGCAATCAAGACACTGGGCGAGGGTTCGGGCACAGCCGAGCCATTGAGCTGAATTTCAGAAACGCCCAACGCGCTATCGCCGGAGGTCGCGCTGACGCGAACGGCATCCGTCACGATGGGCGAGAGAGACTGGAATGTCGTTTGGTCTGCGTTTGGCCGGGTTGTGAAGCCAACCCCGGCAACGCCGGGCACGTTCCAAAGGGTGAGCCACGTGCTGGTCGACGGATCGCGGTACTGCAGAAGATAACTGTCGTTGTTATCGGCCTGCATAATTGCGCCGCTAATTGCAAAAAAACCGCCGAGGTCGATCTCCAGGGTTGTGGGCGCATTGCCGGAGCCGGCAGGCTGTCCGTCGGTAGTGGTCCATTCAACCGCATTCGCGATTGCCGCGCTGCTGCCGAAGGTGGTGGATTCCGGCAGGAAAACACCGTTGTCGATCACGCTCAACGACGTGGACGGATTCGTGATTTGCATCGAACCGTTAACGACAAAGACCGGTTTGTTCAGCAAAATATTGCTATCAGCGTTGCTCAGCGTGACCAGCGCTGGGAAAATTACGGTCGCGAGGGCAATTATCTTCATCCCTTTCATTACCCCAAAGGTCTTTCTAATCGTGCGACACGCGGTTTAAGGCGTCAAGGTTCAGGCTGTGACCTGTTTGAATGCATTCACAAACGCTTCCATTTCCGACTGTTTACCAATCGTTAACCGCATGTGATTCGGATAGGCCGGGAACAGGCGTCCGACTGCGACATTTTTATTCTTCATCGCCGTGATGATCGGCACGACCGGCTTCTTGCAATCGAACATGATGAAATTCGCCTGCGACGGAATCGATTTGTAGCCAAGTTTTTCGAGCTCGGTCAGCGTGTATTTCTTCGCTTCGCTGTTCATCTTGCGGCCATTAGTGACCTGATCATCGTCGTCCAGGCTCGCGCTCGCGGCGGTGAGCGCCATGATGTTCACGCTGTCCCACATCTGGAAACCGTGCATGCGCTTGATCGTCTCGGGTTGGGCGACGCAATAACCACAGCGCAATCCGGCCATCCCATAGATTTTTGAGAACGTCCTGGCGACGATGAGGTTGGCGTGATCTTTCACCAACGGAATCACGCTCTCGTAATCGGGACTGTCGGCATAATGGAAATATGCTTCATCAACGAGAATCATTGTATCCATCGGCGTCTTGGCGATGAAATCGCGCAGATCTTTTTTCGGCGTGATGCTCGCGGTCGGATTGTTCGGATTGCAGATATAAATGAGGCCTTTTTGCGCGGAGGCGGCCGTTTTCTCGAGATCGTGCGCGTAACTCGAAGTCAGCGGGACCTTCACAACATCCGCACCGCACGCTTTCGAGTATTCGAGGATTGCTTCAAAAGTCGGGTCCGCCACGACAAGTTTGCC
>JAJPJU010000229.1 GCA_021324035.1 Spartobacteria bacterium
CGCAGATTCGGATCGGCGTGATGCAACGCGCGCATCAACGCCGCGCCGTGATTGTCTGCGCTCGCCTCGCCCGCAACGAAATAGATCGTTTTCAACGGAAACTCGAAATTCGAAGTCCGAATCTCAAAACAGATCCGCAATCCAAAGAAGCAATTCGCAAAACAGTAACCGTAGAGTGCACGTGATTATCAGATTTGATATTCGAATTTGTTTCGGATTTTGATATTCGGATTTCGGATTTCTCTTCCACTCATGCGGTTTGAATTTTCTTCGTAATCTCGACCGCGAGCTCGAGCGCCGCGCTCGCCTGGAATCCGGAAACGCGCGGCTGGCGCCCGGTGGCGGCGCATTCGACAAACGAAACCAACTGCTGCTTCAACGGTTCCTCGCGTTCGATTGGAACTTTGTCGCGGGTGATTTTGCCCGATTCGCGCCGGTAAATTTCGCCACTTTGTTTCTCATAATCGAGCGAGAGATAGGCGTCCGTCTGGAAAACGCGGATCTTGCGCATGCGCTCCGGGCTAATGCGACTTGAAGTCACATTCGCCACGCAACCGTTTTCGAAGCGAATTCGGGCATTCGCAATGTCTTCGCTTTTGCTCAGAACTGGAATGCCGACCGCGTCAATGTTTTGCACGGGTGAACGGACCAGATGTAAAATGATTTCGAGATCGTGAATCATCAGATCGAGCACGACACCGATGTCGGTGCTGCGATTTGGATAAGGTGAAAGTCGATGAGCTTCGATGAAGCGCGGATTGGTCAGTCGCGATTCAAGCGCGCTGAGCACGGGATTGAATCGTTCGACATGGCCAACTTGAAGAATCAACCCGTTCCGCGCGGCCAACTCGGCGAGCTCGCTGGCATGCTGGGGACTTCCGGTAATCGGTTTTTCCACCAGCAAATGTTTGCCGCGCTCCAAAAGCGGGAGTGCGATTTCGTAATGCGAATTGGTGGGAGTGGCAATCGAAGCGGCGTCGACCAGCCCGGCAAATTCTTCGAGAGATTTTGCCGCCGTCGCACCAAACTTTCTCGCGATCGAATTCGCTCGCGAAGCGTCGACATCATAAATCGCGGTCAGCTCAGCCGCCGGAACATCGCGGTACAATCGCGCATGATTACTTCCAATGTGACCGACACCGACCACGCCGACTCGAAGCTTGTTCATTTGGCGACGTTTTTCAGGAACCAATCGTAAGTTCTCGTAATTCCATCACGAAGCGAAATGCTCGGCGTCCAGCCGAGCGCGCGGAGTCTCGAAACATCGAGGAGTTTACGCGGCGTTCCATCGGGCTTTGTCTTGTCCCAGGTCAATTCGCCGTCAAATTGGACGACGTCGCAAATCAGTTCGGCCAATTCGCGGATCGTCACGTCTTCGCCGCAACCGACATTGATGATTTCGGGTGAATCGTATTTCTCAAGTAAAAACAAGCAGGCCGAGGCGCAATCATCGACGTGGAGAAATTCGCGCCGCGGCGTGCCCGTTCCCCAGACCACGAGCTCGCGCGCACGGTTCGTTTTGGCTTCGTGCGTCTTGCGCAAAAGCGCGGCCAGGACGTGCGACGTTTCCAGATCGAAATTCTCATTCGGTCCGTAAAGGTTCGAAGGCATCGCCGAAATAAAGTTCGCGTTGTATTCCCGGTTGTAAGCCTGACAGAGTTTCAACCCGGCAATTTTGGCAATGGCGTAGGCTTCGTTGGTCGGCTCAAGCGGACCGGTGAGGAGCGCGGTCTCGGGGATCGGCTGCGGCGCGTGCTTCGGGTAAATGCACGAACTGCCGAGAAAAAGCAGTTTACGCGCGCCGTTCTCGTGCGCCGCGGAAATGACATTGGTTTGTATCCGCAGGTTATTCGTCAAAAACTCCACCGGGAAATCGTTGTTGGCCTTGATCCCACCAACTTTGGCCGCAGCAAAAACCACAATGTCGGGCTTTTCCTTTTCAAAAAACTCCCTGACGGCGCGGAAATCGGAGAGATCAAGTTCGGCACGGCTCCGTTTGAGCAGATTCGAGAAGCCGGCGGATTCGAGCGCGCGGGTGATCGCGCTTCCAACCATGCCTTTGTGTCCGGCCACGAAGATTCTTTCTGACTTGTTCATCTCTTGTTAGAGCGCCGATAGGCGCGACATGCCTATAGAATCTTTACCCTTAAAAACAAGCAACTCCCAGCGGGGCGACATTTGCCCGAAGAGATCATATCGCTCCCATGGAGCTTCCGCATTATACACGATAAGGCTATAAACATTGCGCACCTGCGGCGCTGCAAAGGATTAGCATTTTCTTTTTTCGCGGTTTGCGCAATCCTCACTTCGTGCCAGCAAAATCGGGCCGGTTGCAGGTTCAAAAAACATATAAACTATTCATCGGCGGCAAGTTCGTCCGCGGCGAAAATGGCTGCGTGTTGGCCGCCCGCGGAAAAGCGAACACACATCTGGCCAATTTTTGCCGCGCGTCAAAGAAGGACTTTCGCGACGCGGTAGTGGCGGCACGGTCGGCCTTTCCGAATTGGTCGAAGCAAAGCGCTTATTTGCGCGGCCAAATTCTTTATCGCGCGGCCGAAATGCTGGAGATGCGCCGGGGCGAACTGCAAAACGAGATCGCGCGCTCAAATAACAATTCCGTGTCCTCCTCCGAAACGACGCTTTCCATCGATCGCCTGGTGCATTTTGCCGGCTGGACCGACAAGTTCACGCAAGTGTTCGGCGCAGTGAATCCGGTCGCCTCTTCTCATTTTAATTTCACGATACCCGAGCCCACCGGCGTAGTGGCGGTAATTTGTCCGGACGATCCGCCCTTGCTTGCCTTTGTCTCGTTGGTGATGCCGGTAATTCTGAGCGGGAACTGCGCGATCGTTGTGGCCTCCGAAACAAAACCCCTGCCCGCGCTCACGTTTTCGGAAATTATCGCAACCAGCGACGTGCCGGCGGGTGTGATCAACGTATTGGCCGGTGATCGCGCCGAGCTCGCGCCCCACATCGCGAGTCACATGGATGTGAATGCGATCGTTGATGGCAGTGGCGACGCAAAAATCGGGCAGCAGCTGCAGCGGGGCGGCGAATTGAACCTGAAGCGCTACGCGCGACGTCAACTCTCGGACCGGGAATGGCGTGGCGATGCCGGAGAAAACCCGTATTGGATCCTCGACACCATCGAAATGAAAACTGCCTGGCACCCGATCGGGCTCTAAGTAGAAGCGGAGTGTTTCGGCCCGCCGCTTGCTAATTTTAGGTCGAATCATGCACGTCCCATCGCTCATTGAGAAGAAGCGGGACGGCCATGCCCTGACGACGAAGGAGATCAAGTTCCTGGTCGAGGATTTTACGCTCGGCGACATCCCCGATTACCAGATGAGCGCTTTGGGAATGGCGATCTTCTTCCGCGGAATGACCGCGGCCGAGACTCATCATCTGACCGAAGCGATGATGCGCAGCGGACGGGTCCTAAAATATCCGGACGGGTCACCGCCAAAAATTGACAAACATTCGACCGGCGGAGTCGGCGACAAGGTCTCGCTCGTCCTCGCGCCGTTGCTCGCGTGCGACGACGTCTGGGTGCCGATGATTTCAGGCCGCGGCCTGGGGATGACCGGCGGCACGCTCGACAAGCTCGAAAGCATTCCCGGATTCAATGTGAATTTGGACGAAAAGCGCGCCCTCAAGCAGCTCGAAAAAATCGGCGTGTTCATGATCGGGCAGACTGACGACATTTGTCCGGCCGACAAAAAACTTTACTCGTTACGCGACGTCACCGGCACGGTGCCGTCTCAACCGCTGATTGTTGCGAGCATCATGAGCAAGAAGCTCGCGGAAAATCTCGATCGACTGGTGCTGGACGTGAAATTCGGGAGCGGCGCGTTCATGAAGACGAAGGAAGAAGCGCAACAGCTTGCTGACGCGATGAAAGAAGTTGGCGAATCAATGAAAGTGAAGACTGCCTACCAGCTCAATCCAATGGACGAACCGCTTGGCCGTAGTGTCGGCAATGCGCTGGAAGTCGCCGAATGCGTCGAAATTTTGCAGGGCAGCGGTCCGCCGGATCTGGTGAAACTGATTCTCGATCTCGCTGAAAAGGTTTCGGAAACGCCACGGGCAAAATTGGAAAAACGCCTGGAAGATGGAACCGCCTGGAAGAAATTTATCTCCCTGGTTTATGCGCAAGATGGCGACGCGACAGTGGTTGAAAAGATTCTCGATACCCACACCGCGCCAATCGTTCAGCCGTTCCCGGCAAGTTCGAGCGGCGAAATAAAACGGATGGATGCGGAACTAATCGGCCGGGCATCGGTAATTCTGGGCGCGGGACGTCAGCGAGCGAACGATTCAATCGATTTCGCAGTCGGCTTTTCGCAAATCAAGAAGATCGGGGAAAAAGTCGAAGAGGACGAACCGTTATTCATGATTCACGCGCGGAACGAGCGCTCGATCGTGAACATCACGCCGCTCATCGAGAAGGCTTTCGAGATCGCCTGATTCGCGAGTCGGAGAACTCGTGGATCGTTTACTTGTCGTGATGCTCGACCGTGACGTTTACATTCGGCTTGATCCCAGCCAGCGCAGGCAAGAGATGATTCAACACTTGTTCGGCGGTCGCCCGAAACTTTCGGCCACGCGTACTGATCTTTAGCCAGCCTTGTTTGTCGCGGTAATATTTCTCAGTCGCGCTCTTGGTGTGAATGAAAATTGTGTAAGTCTCGTTGGTTAGATTCATTGGCCGAGCTGATACGGGCGATGCTAATGATGACGAAGAAATCACTTCAAAATTCGCACAGCCAATTTGAAGCTGCCGATGGACTCGTTGTCGGATTGCAAGGGCGGTTTGTTGATGAAGCCCAGCGAAGTGCAGCCAGTACCTTTAGCCCGAAAAAAGAATCGCCGAACTCCACCGCTGCCAAGACCCATTTGTTTGCCGACCAAAAACGCGTCGCCCTGAGGAACGAGAAACACTTCGTCGACACTGTCGATCGCCCACTGATAACCAGTCGTGGGATTTTCCGGGAGCTCAACGGTTACTTTGGAGCCGAGCGATACTTCAACAAGAGCACCATTATCTTTGTCTGTGAAAACGAGGTC
>JAJPJU010000281.1 GCA_021324035.1 Spartobacteria bacterium
AAGGAAAAAGAAGTATTCTTCTCTGTGTCTTCGTGCTCTTCGTGTCCTTCGTGGTGACAAAAGAAATCCTGTTCAGGCCGCGTTAATGCAGGTCGGTCGACGAGATCGGGATCGTGTAGCGAGAGTCCTGATAGCCGACGTCGACAGTCTGCTGATCGCGCGACAACACCTGCAATCTGGTTCCGGGAGGCAAGATCGTGGAGCCGTATGGAATTTGAACGGGGACTGGACGGGTCAGGGTGACAAATTGCGCAGATGGGTTGGGCGCTACTGCAACTGTAACCGGGGCCGGCGTCGGCATTGGTGCTGTCGTTGGTGCGGAAATTTTCGGCGCCGGCGAAGTTGCCGCAACCGACGGCGAATCTGTTGCCCCGACTGCTATTTTCATAATGGGATGAATTTCCCATACCGCGATCGATTGATCGTAGTTCCGCCGGTTGGTGTGGGTGTCTTTTCCGGAATGATCGATGTCGTAGAATGCTTTTCCGACCACGGTGATAATCGGATGCTGGGTGAGCTTGAACTTTCCGGTGAGCGGAAACGTCGCATTCGTCCACGAGAAAACCATTTTGCGCAGGTCGCACCAGCGCGGACCCAATGGCAATTCCACCACGATGCTCGCATCGGTGCCGATGTCTTTCATTTCGACGTGAATGTCGCCGTCATCTTCCACTTTGACTTTCTCGATGCGTCCGGTCACGGCGTACCATTGATTTTCGGGGGCGATTCGCTCGGTGCGTTGATCGATGTGGCCACCTGGACCTGGCCAGGCAAGCATGTGCGCGGGAGTAATTTTTTTAATGTCTGCCATGTTGGCGGGCGGCTCTTGCAAGTCGGTTTTTGCTGCCCATCGAGACACGCCGTGATTCCCGATGCATTCGCACGGCGAGGTGAAAGTAACCGGTGTCTTTGCCTGAGCCGGGATCGTTAGAGCTCGAAGCGTTACGAAGACGAACGCGCAGATCGCAGAGTTGGCAGCGGACTTACGCATCTTCATTTTCTAAAACATACGACAAGCGCGCCGCAACCCTGGCGATTTGCGAGCTTGCTAACCTCCGGCATCGCATTACAAAATGAAATCACAACCCCCTGGAACTGATGCGGATAATAATTTCCGTGCTAATAGCATTGTCATCAATGGCTCTCGCTGACGACGACGGATTCCTAAAGTGGAAGAAACAGCTTCCAAAAGAAGCCTTAGCCTTCAAGGACGCCGACGAAATTTATTGGCGGGAATGGTTCAAACGCGGCATCGCTCCGGATGTTGCCTGGAAAAACACCGATCCGAAAGCGCCGCACACCTTCGCAAGGCCACTGCTAAAATCCGAACGCTGACCGCGCACCTAATTCTGATTCCACCACGAAGATCACGAAGGTCACGAAGCAAAAACAGAATAAGTATATCTGAACTTCGTGTCCTTCGTGGTAAGCCTTCTGATTTTTCGTAAGGCCAAGGGAACAGGTCTACACGTCGTAGTACATCGAGAATTCGTACGGATGAGGCCGTAGCCGCAGCGCATCGTATTCTTTTTGTTTCATGTCGATCCAGTTCGCGATGAAGTCGGCGTTGAAAACGTCGCCGCGAAGGAGGAATTGGTGATCGGCCTGGAGCGCTTCGATCGCGCCCCGAAGTGAATCGGGGACACTCGCGATTTGGGCGAGTTCTTCCGGCGGAAGATCGTAAAGATTTTTATCGAGCGGATCGCCCGGATCGATGCGGTTCTGGATTCCATCAAGCCCCGCGAGCAACAGCGCGCTGAACGCAAGATACGGATTCGCCGCGGGATCGGGCGTGCGGAACTCGATCCGCTTGGCTTTCGGACTCGGCGAATAGGTTGGAATCCGGATCGCAGCGGAACGATTGCGTGCGGAATAAGCGAGGTTGACGGGCGCTTCGAATCCCGGCACGAGACGTTTGTAGCTGTTGGTGGTCGGATTGGTGATGCAGGTGAGCGCGGGAGCGTGTTTCAAAATGCCGCCGATAAAAAACAGCGCCATGTCGCTCAGCCCCGCGTAACCGTTGCCGGCAAAGAGCGGTTTGTCGCCGTTCCAAAGCGACATGTGAGTGTGCATGCCCGAGCCGTTGTCGCCGAAAAGCGGTTTCGGCATGAAGGTCACAGTTTTGTTGTGACGCTTGGCGACGTTGCGAATGATGTATTTGTAATACTGCAAACTGTCGCCCATGCGCTTCAGCGGCGCGAAACGGATGTCGATCTCCGCCTGCCCCGCAGTGGCGACTTCATGGTGCTGACGCTCGATCGCTATCCCGGCTTTCTCCATCTCAAGGCACATCTCGTTGCGAATGTCCTGCAACGAATCCATCGGCGAGACCGGGAAATAACCTTCCTTCGGGCGAATCTTGTAACCGAGGTTCGGAAATTCTTCCTTTCCGCTGTTCCAGTGGCCTTCGATGCTGTCGACCAGGTGCATCGACGCATTGCCCTGATAACTGAAGCGCACGTCGTCGAAGATGAAGAACTCCGCTTCCGGTCCGAAAAACGCGGTGTCGGCGATGCCGGTCGATTTCAAATAGGCTTCGGCTTTTTCCGCCACGCCGCGCGGATCGCGGTCGTACGGCTCGCGGGTGATCGGATCGACGATCGTGCAAATGAGCGAAAGCGTCGGCTCGGCGTTGAAAATGTCGATCCAGGCCGTATTTGCGTCTGGAATGACAAGCATGTCGGAGGCGTTGATCACTCGCCAGCCGCGGATGCTTGAGCCGTCGAACCCGAGACCGTCCTTGAAAATCTCCTCGTCGTATTCGGTCAGGGTGGTGGTGAAGTGCTGCCAGGTCCCGAGCAGGTCCGTGAACTTGAAGTCGATCAATTTCACGCCTTGGTCTTTGATCATTTTACTGACGTCGGATGGGGTTTTGTCTTTAGAAGCCATTACGGGTTGAGGAGTTGAGGTGTTGAGTAGTTGAGTTGTGAAAAACAATGTGAACAACCGTGTCGGTTATTCACAAAAGCGGCTGAAGATAAGTAGAGCCGAGCCAACCCATCGCATGATGGGTTAATTCGGTCCCTGGTCATCAAACTGCTTTTTCGCCGATTTCTTCCGTGCGGATGCGGATCGCGTGTTCCACCGGAAGCACAAAAACTTTTCCGTCGCCGATTTTGCCGGTCTTGGCCGCGCCCACGACCGCCGCGACGGCCTTCTCGACCATGTCGTCAGCCATGACGACTTCGACTTTTACCTTGGGCAGGAAGTCGACGGTGTATTCGCTGCCGCGATAAATCTCAGTGTGGCCCTTCTGGCGACCGAAGCCTTTCACCTCGGTCACAGTCATGCCTTCGATCCCGAGTTCGGCCAGGGCTTCCTTGACCTCCTCGAGCTTGAACGGCTTGATGATCGCTTCCAGTTTTTTCATGTCGGCCTCGCCGCGCAGTTATTCACATCAAAGACGCTAACACGCGGCACGCGCTTCATTAGCAATGAGCTAGCGCGAATGCAAACAAGAATTTTTTTCTGTCCGAGCACGAATGCTTGGCAAATTTGACGAGACCCGGTTGACTGCATTTATATCTACGATGCCGCTCGATTCGTTCCCCGTTATTCAGAAATTCGCGGCTGAACAACCTCCCGAAATGCGCGCCCCTCATGTCTGATTCGTTCGTTCATCTGCATCTTCACACCGAATATTCGCTGCTGGATGGGGCGATCCGGATGCGCGAGCTGATGCGGAAAGCGGCTGAATACGAAATGCCCGCGGTCGCAATGACCGACCATGGAAATCTGTTCGGGGCGATCGAATTTTACCAGGAAGCGCAACGCGCCGGGATCAAGCCGATCATTGGCTGCGAGGCTTACATCGCGCCGCGCTCACATAAAGAGAAGGCGAACTCGATGCGCGAATCGGCCTATCATTTCACTTTGCTGGCCGAGAACGAAATCGGGTATCGCAACCTGGTAAAACTAATCACCACTGCCCACCTCGACGGTTTTCATTATCGGCCTCGAATCGACAAGGAACTGCTGGCGCAACATTCCTCGGGACTGATCGGGCTTAGTGGTTGTCTGGCGGGCGAAGTGAACTCCGCCATCCAGGCCAACAATATTCAAAAAGCTACCCAGGCCGCGGCCGAATACCGCGATATCCTCGGAAAAGAAAATTTCTTCATCGAATTGCACGATCACGGCCTCGAGGAACAAAAGTGGTGCAATGCCGTCCTGCCGAAAATCGCGAAAGATCTCGGCGTCGATCTCGTCGCGGCGAACGACGTCCATTTTCTGCGCCGGGACGATCATGACGCGCACGACGTCATGCTCTGCATCGGCACCGGAAAAATGGTCCAGGACGAGAGCCGGATGCGTTACGCGCCCGAGTTGTATTTCAAATCGCCAGCGGAAATGCGCCACTTGTTCAAAGATCATCCGGACGCGATCTCGAACACGCTGGCGATCGGGGAGCGTTGCGACCTCACAATCGAGTTTGGCCGCTCTAAATATCCTGAGTATCCGGTGCCGACCGGACAAAAGCGTGAGGAATTTTTGCGCCAGCTGTGCGACAAAGGGTTGGAGGAGCGCTATGGCGAACGCGCGAAGACCGATCCTCAACTTCGCGAGCGTCTCTCGTATGAGCTCGGCGTGCTCGAGCGCACCGGATTTGTCAGCTACATCCTGATCGTCTGGGATTTCATTCACTTTGCGAAAGGCCGTGGAATTCCGGTCGGCCCCGGACGGGGATCGGCAGCCGGATCGCTGGTCGCATACGTGGTGGGAATCACCGACATTGATCCGCTCCAGTTCGGTTTGATCTTCGAGCGCTTTTTGAATCCGGATCGCGTTTCGCCACCGGATATCGACGTCGACTTTTGCGAAGCGCGCCGCGGGGAAGTGCTGGAATACGTCCGGCAAAAGTACGGCGAACGTCGCGTCGCCCAGATCATTACTTTTGGAAAACTCAAAGCGAAGAGCGTAGTGCGTGATGTCGGCCGGGTGATGGGACTGCCGTACCGCGACGCCGATCGCATCGCGCGAATGATTCCGAATGAGTTGGGGATCACCCTTGATTCCGCCGCTGAAAAGAATTCCGAATTGAAGCGCGCGATTGCGACCGAAGCGCAGACGAAACAACTTTTCGAATACGCGAAGATTCTCGAGGGAATCTCGCGCAACGCCGGCGTGCACGCGGCGGGAGTTGTGATCGCGGACCGCGATTTGTCCGATTACATCCCGCTCTGTCGCGACGTGAAGGGCAACGACGTGATCAGCCAGTATCCAATGGGGCCTCTGAACGATCTCGGCCTGCTGAAGATGGATTTTCTGGGTCTGAAAACGCTGACCGTTATCGAGGACACGGTGAATTTGATTCGAAGGCGCGAGCCGGAGTTTTCGCACAAAAATATTCCACTCGACGATAAAGCCGCGTTCGAACTCTATAACCGCGGCGAAACGGTCGGCCTCTTCCAAATGGAATCAGGCGGAATGACGGGCACGGCGCGGAAGTTCGATGTTCAGAAGATCGACGACATCATCGCATTGATTGCGTTGTATCGGCCCGGTCCGATGGATTTGATCGACGATTACATCAAACGCAAAAAAGGTTTGATGAAGATTCGTTACGAACATCCGCTGCTCGAGGAAATCTGCGCCGACACTTACGGCGTGATGATTTACCAGGAACAGGTGATGGCCGCCGCGAGCAAGCTGGCCGGTTACTCGTTAGCCGAAGGCGATCTGCTTCGCCGCGCCATGGGCAAGAAGGACAAGGAGAAGATGGCAAAGGAGCGCAAAAACTTCATCGACGGTTGCGCCCGCACTAACAAGATTCCCGAGAAAAAGGCCAACTCGATCTTTGATTTGTTGGAAAAATTCGCCGGTTACGGATTTAACAAGAGCCACAGCGCGGCTTACGGCCTGATCAGTTATCAAACTGCGTATTTAAAGTCGCATTATCCGGTCGAGTTCATGGCTGGATTACTGAGCAACGAAATCAACAACACCGACAAGATTTCCGTTTTTGTCGGCGAATGCCAGCGGATGGGGATTCCAATTCTGCCGCCCGACATCAATAAGAGCGGTTTGAAATTTGTTCCGGAAGTTGCAGCCGGGACCGATGGCGACGGGGTTTCCGGCATCACCGATGCCGGAAACAGCAGCAAGGCCATTCGCTACGGGCTCGCTGCTATCAAGAACGTCGGCGAGTCGGCGATGCAATCGGCGATCGAAGAACGCGAAAGAGCGGGGGATTACACTTCGCTGGAAGATTTTTGCGGACGAATGGGAACGAGAATCGCAAACCGTAAAATGCTCGAAAGTTTGATCAAAGCCGGCGCGTTCGATTTCGTTGGGCGAGATCGCGCGGAACTTTATGCCTGTATTGACGAATCGCTTGCTTCTGCGGCAGCCGCCTTGCGCGACCGAACAGTCGGTCAGGTTTCGTTGTTCGACGAAGAAACGCACGCCGCGACGACACGAAAGCGAGTGGTTCCGCCCTGGGGCGATCACGAAAAACTTGCCTACGAAAAAGAGCTTCTTGGATTTTACGTGAGCGGGCATCCCCTCGATGCCTATGTCGATCTGTTCGCGGGAAAAAATTATCACGCGATCGCTTCGTTAGGCGATTTGGAAGATCGTTCGCAATTCAAGATCGCCGGCGTGATCGTGCAGGTGGAGAAGAAATTCACCCGCAAAGACGGCAAGCCGTTCGCGGTCATCTGGCTGGAAGATCGCACCGCCAGTCTCGAGATCGTGGTTTGGAATGACGTATTCGTCACGGTTTCGGAGCTGCTCGAGCCGGGCCGGGTGGTGGAACTTCGCGGCACGATCGACAACCGGGGCGATTCTCTTCGAGCGACTGCGCAAAAGATAAGAATTCCAACAGCGAGCAAGACAAACGGCAGTTCGAATGGGCACGGGAACGGAAGCTCGATCGAAGAACCAGCAGTGCTCCTGCAATTTTCGCCAACGGCTACGAGCGAGGAATTGCGCGAAGTTCGTGAGCTGCTGGCCAGTTCGCCGGGTCGGCGCCGGGTTCAACTTTTGTTCGATCGTCCGGACGGCGAACCGTTGCGAGTTGATGCCGGTCCCGATTTCCGAGTCAGTCTTACCCGCGAACTCGAACAAAAGCTGATGCGCTGGCTGGTCTCGACGAAGCCCGAGCGACGGGACGGAATAAATTCATCACCGAATTAACGCCGCTTCTTCTTTTTGGCCGGCTTTGCGGGAGTCGGGCTCGGTTTTGGATGCAACCCAAACGTAAATGACGTTTGGGCGGGTTTGTCTCCAAAACAAAGTGGAACCTTCGTTGCATCCGACGGGATCGGGTCGCCATGTTCACCGATTGCGGTTGGGCGCGAAGTCATCGCCCATCCGCCGTCGAAGACACTGCCTTGGAGTTCGATTTGGCTGATGATCGGCGCCAGCGTGATTCCGATTGGCTGAAGATTGATCCGATTCACGCACGAGCCCGGCGGCGTCGTCAGCTCGAACACGGGTACGCTCGGAAAGATGTCGATCTTGGTTTGGGCGAGGTCGTGGAAATCAATGTCGCCACGAAGCGATACCTCTACGTCGTTGGTGGCGGCGTTCAGAAATTCGATCTTGCCGTGATCGCCGTCAAAACTGATTCGAGCGCTTGCCTGGGTGAGATCGAGCGGACCGTTCTGCAGTTTCGCGTTCACCAGCTGCACGTCCCCTGAAACATGTGGATGCTGCAATGTCTGGCTCCAGGAAATCGCGCCGCTCACGATCCCTTCACTGAACATTGCCGGGTGAAAAACTTGCGGCGCACTCGCCAGGACAACCGTTGGAAAGTTGATCTGCGCGTCCAGAGGCGATGCGAGAAATGCTTTCCAATCTTCGCCCAGCTTTAGCGGAAATTTTGCGGTTACGTCCACCTGACTCGATCCCGGCAGAGTAAATGCCGCATGCGCGTCCCATTGACCGGACGAAATCTTCGCTTCGAGCTGAATCGGAATCGCAGAACCCGAAGCGGTCTTGCCGAGCAGGAAGTATTCGGAAGCGTCGCCGATCCTGGCATTGATTTGGCCGGAATAATCCTGTTCGTGCGAGATATCGATCCGGCCCTGGGCTCGGACGAAATCTTTTTTACGAATGACTTCGAGTTGCTCGAGCTCAAGCTCGCTCGCTTTCAGATTCAGTTTGGCGGTCAGGTGATCGAACTGCCGCTTAAACAACGACAATGAATTTCCAGTCGCGATGACATGGCCTCCAAATTTCCGCTCTCGCGCGCTCACCGTGCCTTCAATTCCAATTTTCCCGGCAAAATCGCCGTGGGCTGCGCCAAACAATTCCGCAAACTGGCCGAGGTCGCCGATTGATCCTGAAATTTCACCGCGAAAATCCGGGTTCAGCCAATCGGAAGACTTCGAGGGAAGCGCGCCGTCGCCATTCATGGTCAGCTGATTTTGACGTTGCTTGATGTAAAGCTGCTGCAGCTGGATCTGCCGGTTGTAAAAAACCGCGCCGAGCATGATCAAATCGGCGGCGCGATTGTGCCAGCTCAGTCCATTCAGCTCGGTCCAAATCGAGGCTGTGCCGCTCAGCGGATCCCGTGGATCACCGCGAAAAGTGAAATTACAGGCGCGAAGCGAGCCGCCAAGGCGATCGGTGAAGCCAAGCGCTTCGGATGTTTGGGCGAGTGAAATTCCGTTGGCGGTCCCGGCCAGGTTCCAGATCGAATTTTGTCCGCCCCATTCGTTCGAAATACTGCCCCGAATTTTGCCGCCAAGAACGTCGAGATCGAATTGAAGATCGGCCCGGTGGTCGTCGAGGCGTGAAAGATCGATGAGCAGTGTTTGAAGATCGACCCCTCGCGCGAGATTGAGACCGCCGATCGTCAGCCGGTCCTCCTGCCATTTGGTGGCGCCCCGCAATTGGGAGAATGTTTGCCGAAACATCGGCGAAGTGACCGCGACCTCGCCGGCCGAAAACCGACCGGCCTCGATTTGATTTCCGGAAATCGACGCGTTGCGGAGCAGCACGACTGACGGACCGTTCTCAACCCGGAGATCCAGGTGATCGATTTGGAAATTCGCCGGCAACAAAACTTGCAACGCGCGCCAGTTAAAATCGAGAGGACGTTTGCCTCCGGAAAAATCGCGTCGGACTTCGGCGTGCGCATTTTGAATCGTCAGGGTGTGAACGCCTTCGGTTTTGCCGGCGAGAAGTCTCGCCAATTTCAGATGCAGTGCCGCGTGTTGGGCAGTCAGGTTGATTTGAGTGGCGACCGCCGGTTCGTTGGTGATTCGAATGCGATCAATCGTAACCGGCCGCAAGAACGGCGCTTCGATTTTGCCGAGCTCTATTTTCAGATGCTGCCGCCGCGCCTGCCAGTAAAGCCATCCGCGCACGGCGGCGACGGTTAGCGCAGGCGACAAGGCAATGCCGGCCAGCGCCGCCAGCACAATGATGGCGATCAATAGCAGACGTTTTCGTGGCATCGAGTGGACATTGCTTTAATCGCAAACCACCAGCGCGCAAAGCAGGTTTATTTTCGGACAACCGGCGCCGGGGATTCGGCGGGCGAGGGCGTCGTGAATACGAGGCGAATCGGCTGCCGGGCGTGGATCCGCTTGTTGAGTTGGCGTTGCAACTCCTGCTCCGCATCCGCGGGCAGGCCAATCTCGACCGCCTGTTTGCGCGCCATCTCCGGCAACTGAGTGAGCTCATTTTGCAGATCCGCGCCGGAAACGTGGTTCCACAACCCGTTTTCCAGGGCCAATACGTCTACGCGAGTTTCTTCGACGCCGACGATTTCGGCGTGCGGCATTTGTACCAAAATTTCATCGGGTCGAACATCGACCGCGATGTCCTGGCGTAAATCAAAACCCGCTTTCACTAGAAACGTGCCGCTGAGCTTGATTCGCTTCGAGCTTCCGGCCCAGGTGTGCGCGAATTCGCGTTTTACTTTGATTTGCTTGGTCAGAGTGGCCAATTCGGCCACGGGAGAAGCCGCTTCGTCGACGATGGTTTGATTATTAATTCTGATTCGGGGCTGCAAATGCGCAATGTCGATGAAAGCAGAACGCAAATCTCTCCCCAACCGTTCGATATCTTCCGTTCCCTGACCAATTGTGCGCGCGGGCCACGTTTCCAAACGCAGAAATACAAACACACCCGCCGCGGCGAGAATCAGCGCCACGATTATCAGCGCGGCCGGCCAGGAAAATTTTCCGGACTGCGTTTCAGAGTTCAGCATTGGGGGTTGGACGTTCAACGTAAGATGTTTTGTTCAATGTCCTGGCAGTAAGAGCAAGAGCAAGATTAACGGGAAGAGTGGCGACCGTTTGTCCCCAAAAAAGTACCGCCCCCCACACCCGATGGGCGTGAAGGGCGGCTGTTCCCCCCAGAACAATTTATAAAGCTGTGCTGCTAGTAGCCGAGCTTCCGCGCTGCCGCAACAAAAATTTCCATAAATTATCAACACAACCGGCTCTTCGTGCAAGTTCTCCCTTTCAGCCAGGCAAAATCGCCTTCGGTCATAAGAATCTCTCCGACTTGCGCAGGCCAAAAATGCGCGGTTTAGTTTTGTATGCGGAATTTGGATCCGGAAAAACCGCGATGTCTCGCGGGATCTCTTTTGGTCGCGCATCCGAGCATGCTTGATCCAAATTTCCGACGCACCGTTCTGTTCATCTCTGCGCACGATCCGAATGACGGCGCAATGGGCGTAATCATCAACCGGCCGCTGGACAAGAATGTCGCCGACCTGGTGACCGAGGTGCCGCCACAAAATCTTGCCGACGTTCCGGTTTTTTTGGGCGGACCGGTCGGCAACAACCAATTGATGCTGGCGGCGTTTGAGTGGCAGAAGGGCTCGGGCCTCAAGTTGAATCATCATGCGCTTACTGGCTTTTCCGAATCGTCTGACGACACACTTTCGATCCGTGCGTTTCTGGGTTATGCCGGCTGGAGCGCGGGCCAGCTCGAAGCCGAAATGAAACAGAAAGCGTGGATCGTCCAGAAACCAAACCGGGCCACCTTGAAATTTGAGCGCCTCTCCCGCCTTTGGTTCGACATCATGAACAAACTCGGGCCGTGGTACCGGATGCTGGCAGCCGCGCCCGACGATCCGTCACTGAATTGAGTGACGAGTGACATGTGGCGAGTGACGAGAAAAAGAGACTCGCGCATGCATTTTTAACTTGTCACTGGTCACTCAACACTGGTCACTTCTTTAATGATCATTGGCGTTCCCAAGGAAATTAAAGAGCAGGAACAACGCGTCGCGTTGCTGCCCTCGGCTGCGGATCAACTGAAACGGCGCGGCCATTCCATCATCGCTCAAAAGAATGCCGGTGTCGGTTCGGGTTATTCGGACGAAGAATATAAAAAGGCAGGCGCCGAAATTATCGATTCTGCCGAGGAAGTTTTTAAGCGCGCGGACATGATCGTCAAAGTGAAGGAACCTCTGCCCGCTGAGTTCCCGCTTCTGCGCAAAGGCCAGATTCTCTTTACCTATTTGCATCTGGCGGCGAGCAAGCCGTTAACCGAGGCGCTGTTGAAATCGGGCGTTATTGGGATTGCCTATGAAACGATCCAGGTAAACGGACGGCTGCCGTTGCTCGAACCGATGAGCGAAGTGGCGGGAAGAATGTCGGTTGTGATGGGTGCCAATTATTTGGCGAAGCACAACGGCGGCAGTGGTGTTTTGCTCGGCGGGGTTCCGGGAGTTCTGCCCGGCCGGGCCGTCGTGATTGGCGCCGGAACTTCGGGCGTGAACGCGCTCCGAATGGCGAAAGGACTCGGCGCGGATGTCACGATTCTCGATATCGATGTCGAGCGATTGCGGTTTCTCGATGTAGCCATCGACGGTTTGCACACCCTGTATTCGAGCGAAGCCAATCTCGATTATCTGATGCCGGATTGCGATTTGTTGATTGGCGCGGTGTTGTTGCCCGGGGCGAAGGCGCCGAAATTGATCACTCGCACGATGTTGCGAAGAATGAAGCGCGGCAGCGTGTTTGTGGATATTTCAATCGACCAGGGCGGTTGTGCGGAAACTTCACGGCCAACCACCCATGTGAACCCGGTTTACGTTGAAGAGGGCGTGACCCATTACTGTGTTGCCAATATGCCGGCCGCTTATGCCCGGACTTCGACCCAGGCCCTCACCAACGTGACTTATCGATATGTGCAATTGCTGGCCGATTGCGGTGTGAAAGAGGCCTGCCTCAAACAGCCGACACTCACCGGCGGAATCAATACTCTCGATGGCAAGCTGACCTGCCAGGCCGTCGCCGAAGCTCACGGCTTGAAATACGAAGCGCCATTTTAATTTGTCCCAACCGGAAAGCGCACTTGCTTCGAATCATCAGGTAACCGAACTCTGCTTATGAAGAAATACCTCTGCCTTCTTGCCAGCGCCGCGTTGCTCGCGGCTTGCGAACAAAAATCTGAAACCGTCGCTCCGGCGACAAGCCCGACCGCCGCACCGGCGGCGGCCAGCAGTGCCGAGCCCGTAACAACTTCATCTCCTACACCTACTCCTTAAATAATTTAGAGCCTGCGTCCGTCAAAACCTTACATGAAGAAATACATCTGCCTTTTAATGGGGGCTGCGTTACTTGCGGCCTGTGAGCAAAAAGAAACCACCGTCACGAATCCGCCCTCCGAGAAAAAGGAGACCAACACGACAATCGTCAAGGAATCGCCGGCGCCTGCTAAGACGGAAACCAAGACCGACATTAACGTTAACACGTCTCCTTCCCCCTAAGGCCGGCCCAAATCGATCGGATTCGCGAAGTCTTTCGCTCGTTACGGGCGAAAGACTTTTTGCTGTACGCTTCAATTGTCATTCCGACCGAAGTGGAGGAATCTCCAGTTATTTCTGGCCGGAAATAGTTAGAGATGTCTCGACTTCGCTCGACATGACAAAAGGAATGGCCCCAAAACGCTTGATTTTTCCAAAACGCCGCCGATTAACGGACCCTTCCGAATTTGAGTTGGTAAAAAAGAAGGGCCGGCTGCAGCGGGGAAAATTCCTGGTCCTCAGCGTTCTTGAAGCAAACGACGGAATTTCTTCGTATCGAGCCGGCTTTGTTACTTCACGCGCGGTCGGTCGTGCCGTAGCTCGCAATCGGGTCCGCCGCCGGGTGCGAGAAATCGTTCGCAAACATCAAAACCAAATCAGCGACGGATTTTGGCTGGTTACCATCGCGCGCGCCCCGGCTGCGAACGCAAGTTACGCGCAATTAGAAGCTGAGTGGTTGCGTCTGGCTGGACGCGCTTCTATCCTAGCCGCTTGATGCGCACGCTGATTCGCATTTGCATTCGAGGGTACCAACTTACCCTGTCGCCAATTCTTGCCGCGATGGGCGGCCCGGGTTCCGGATGCCGTTTTCATCCCACCTGTTCGGAATATTTTCTCCAGGCAATCGAATCGCACGGGACTTTGCGCGGAATTTTTTTGGGACTGAAACGAATTGGGCGATGTCATCCCTGGGGCGGTTCCGGTAACGATCCGGTCCCGCTGCCGGGACAGACCAAACGTTGCGCGTGATTCGAAGTCGCCAGGATTTTTATGGACCGAACCGCATGGATTGTTGTCTGCCTTTGCACGCTGGGCTTGATCGGCTGGTATGTGTATGCCGGGAAACAGGGACAGCAGCAGCGCCAGCACCAACTTTTGGCGACTGCTTCTCCGGTTCCGTCCGTCGCGGGTAGTTCTTCCGCCGTTCCGGTTCCGTCGACCGCCGCATCAGCGGCTACAGCTAGTGCGACGCCTGCACCAACGCCCACGCCGCAATCGACTCCGGAATTTGCTGAGAAAACCGAAACGCTGCGTAATGACGACGTTGAACTTCATCTCACGAATCGCGGCGGCGGAATTCGCGATGTTGTCCTGCTGAACCATATCAGCCAGGACGATCAGCGGGTCGTTCTTAATTCAAAAGATCAATCGCCGATCGGCGCAATCGTGAATGACCCGGCCGCGCCGCGTGTTGAAGAATTCAGTTTGAGCCATGAGCCGGATGGCGGGGTCAAATTCGAGCGAGCGGCTGACAACGTTACGATCCGCAAGAAGTTTTTCTTTCCGCCAGACAAGGAGAAAAAGGACAACTTTCTCGTCGAAATGGACGTCGACTTTGTGAATGGCGGCGGCCAGGCCTATGCCAATCCGGGTTATTTCGTGGCCCTCGGATCGGCGGCGCCGATTCATTTGAAAGACTACGCTTATTATACCCGGCTGGTTTGGTGCCTCGATGGCAAGGCCAAAGGAGTCGACGTGAACTGGTTCGGCGCGAGTGGCGGAATTTTGGGGATTAATTCGCGGCCGGCTCAGCCGTTCTATCAGCAGGATCTTTCCAATGCCGATTGGGCTGCTGTGAGCGATCAATTTTTCACGACGTTGATCGCGCCATTAACTACGAAAGGAAATGGAGTTTGGGGACATCGCTTCGATATCTCACCGGAACAAAAAATGTATGGCCTGACCGGCGCGTTGCGCATGCCTCCGTTCCAGGTGCCGCCCGGCCAGACTTACAGCGCTCGATTTGAAATTTGGGCCGGCCCCAAAATTTATCACCGCCTGGCGCGACTCGATCACAACGAAGCCGAGATCATGGATTTCGGAATGTTTAAAATCGTCAGCCAGTTTTTGCTGAATTTCCTCAACTGGCTGCACAACTTTCTCGGGTCTTACGGCTGGTCGATTCTCGCGCTAACCGCTGTCGTCAAGATCGTGCTCTGGCCGTTACAGGACAAAGCGAACAAGTCGATGCGCCGGATGTCCCTGTTGAATCCGAAAGTTCAGGAGTTGCGCGACAAATACAAAGACGACCCGACGAAGATGAACCAGGAGGTGATGAAGCTCTACAAGGATTATGGAATTAATCCGGTCGGGGGCTGTTTGCCGATGATGATCCAGATTCCGATCTTTTTCGGCCTGTTCAAGATGCTCGGCCAGGCGGTTGAGTTGCGAAACTCGTCATTTTTGTGGGTGAAGGATTTGTCCCAACCAGACACCGTGGCGCACTTGTTCAACGTACCGATTAACGTCATTCCGTTGTGCATGGCCGCGAGCCAGATCTGGTTGATGGCAATGACGCCCAAAACGGGCGATCCCACCCAGCGACGGGTGATGATGTTCACCCCGCTGATCTTTTTGTTTATCTGCTACAATTTTGCCGCGGCTCTGGCATTGTATTACACCACACAAAATCTTTTCAGCATCGTGCAATTCTATTACAACAAACGACAACCGATACCGACGCTCGAAAAAGTGCAGCGGGCCGGGAAAAGAAAACAATGACGCCGAAAGAATTACTCGACACCATCCTCGGCTTTCTCGGTTTCGTGGTTGAGATCGAAGAATCGCAAAACGAGGCCGGCAATCAGGTGTTGCAAATTTACAGCGAGGAAAGCCGGCGATTAATCGGACGCGACGGCGAAACGCTGGAGGGGATCCAGTTTCTTTTGAATCGTCTGCTGCAGGCGAAGGACAAAGACGCGCCCAAAGTGGTGGTCGATTGCGAAATGTACCGCTCGATGCGCGAAGATCGCATCGTCCAGCGGGTGCGCGGTTTGGCCGAACGGGTTCGCGCGACTGGCAGGTCGCTGCAATTGGAGCCGATGAATTCTTATGAGCGCCGCATTGTGCACAATGCGTTCAAAGACGACCCTGATATCGCGACCTGGAGTCCTTCGGACTCGGCGCGGATCAAACAGATCACCTTGTTAAAGCGCCAGCCGAAGAAGGAAGAGGCCCACACCGAAACTGCGCAGAAGGAATAAGACTGGTCACTGGCCACACCGTCACCGGTCACTTCCTTTCACCCCTCGAATCGAGCGGCTTCTTTTGTAACTCCGAATTTCACTTCCGGCCGCCACCGAAATTTTTTCAAAATCGGGTTTGGCTTGCCTTCAACCGCGTCGGCCGTGATTTTGCCCAACACCGGCGCAAATTTGAATCCGTGTCCGCAATCTCCGGTCGAAACGATCAGGTTCGGCCGCTCGGGATCAGGTGCGATCCAAAAATCGCCGTCGTTTGTGTCGCAATACATGCAAATCCGCGTGTAAACAATCGGATCGTCCGCCAGTGAGGGAATTGTCGATCGCAGAAACGCGCGTAGCTGGTGTTCCTCTTCGGCTGTAACAAAGCGTTCGCTCGAATCCGGAGAAAATTCGCGTCCGCCTCCGTGATTGGCGATTTTCACAATGCCCTGGTTCAGTGGGAATCCGTAAAAGCCGGTCGTCGAAATATCGGCGCCGAAAAATGGGAATCGCTCGGGCAGGAAAAGTTCCGGCTTCGACGGCTTCAAATGAAAAACCGGGTGTCCGGTTGCGCGGAAAAATGGTGTAGTTCTTGGAATCAAATAGGGAGTCCACGCGCCGGCCGCAATCACAACTGCGTCGCCGCTAATGCGTTGGCCATTCTCGAGAACGACGCCGTTTACAGAACGATCGCTTTCGTCGATTCCGACGACTTTCGCTTGCTCGCGCAATTCAACTCCCAGCGTTTTTGCGTAATCAACCAGGGTAGCAACGGCACGGCCACTTTCGGCGTAGCCCGCCACCGGATCAAAGAATCCATCCTGAAATCGCTCCGGTGCGAACGCCGGGAAGCGCTGATGAAATTCCGTCGCGTCGAACCGGTCGAAGGGATGATGATGTTTTTCCAGGACGCGGGCGCTTTCGTATTCGAAATCGCCCGGCCGCATTTTGTGCCGGCACACAAACAACACGCCAGTCTCGTGATAGAGCTCTGTCCCGAACTGTTTGTTCCATTCTCGCCAGATCGGAATGCAATCTTCGGCCAGCGCGGTGTAATCCTCATCCGGACCGTAAGCCGCACGGACGGCTTTGCTGATGTCGGTCGAAGCGGCCAACGGGTGGGGGATCGGACCCGGATCGACCAGGACCGCTTTGTGTCCGCGATTTTTTAACTCGATTGCCGCGGTAACGCCGCTGATTCCTGCGCCGACAATAATTACCGTGGCCATTTCCGTCTGAAAACTATCCGGCCAGTGTCGGGTTATCGATCGGCACTTGCGATTTTGGCGGAGTATTCCCGAATCCGCTTCAGCTCTTCCCTCGGCGCATCCGATTTGGCTGTCTGCGCGGCTAACTTCGCATAATATTGCTGCGCGTGTTCTTTATCGCCGCTTTTTTCCGTAGCCAGGGCGGCGCCGTATAAACCTCTGAATCGACCGGGATAAATTTTGAGTGCGGCTTGGAAAGCTTCCGTTGCTTCTGTCGATCGGCCACATTCTAACAACATGTCGCCGAGTTGTTCGCGAATCGGGACCAGCGCGCCGGGCGAAACCGGATGTTTGCCGAGAAGATCTTCCGCGTCGGCCGACTGACGGAGCATGCCGATCGCTTCGTCTTTCTTTCCTTTCGCGTAAGAGATCCACGCCGTTGCCGCCTGCACTTGTAGTTCGAGGTGTCGTTTGAAGTAATCGAACTTCGCCTCCTTGGTGGCATCACGCAGTTGCTGCATCCGCGCGATCGCTTTTTGCGCGCCGTCCAAATCTCCGATGTGGGCGCGGCCGAGAGCATGCGCGTATTCGACCAGCGCCTCCATGAATGGAAACGACGACCAGTGAGGCACATTCGGAATCTCCAGAGTCGCTGCGCTTTTCCAATCGTTTCGTTCGAGTGCGAACCGCGCCGGCATTGAGGCGAGCGCATAAGCCGCGGTGAACTCCAATTCGGGATTTGTTTTTCGCACCGTCCCGGCAAAATCGACAATCTCCTTTGCCTTGGAGTCCTGCGCCTGTTGGAGGTACGAGTAAACCGCGTAATCGAGCGCGTGCAATTCTTCAGCCTCGGTCGCATCGCGATGTCGCATCACGGCATACGCGCGGGCAGCGTCCGCGGCGGCTCGATTCGAACTGACCGATTCGTCCCACATTCCCAAACGCGTGTAAATGTGCGACGGCATATGCAACGCATGCGGGACCCAGGGCGCGATTGCGCCATAACTTTTCGCGGCCGCCAATCCGCGCTCAGCCAGCTGCGGATAATCATAACAATGAATCAAATAATGAACGACGCCCGGATGTTTCGGATTCTGCTTCCACAATTTCTCCAGTAGCGCCGCAGCCTCCAGTTGTTTGGACAAAGTGGTGTCGCTCGGTGTTGCATAACCCACCGCCAGCACGGCAAAGGCGTAAAACGTTTCAATTTCGAAATCGTCGGGATATTTTTCGACCAGCTTTCGGATGGCGTTTTCGTAGGCGACCACCCGATCGCGCGGCCCGACTGGACCATGACATGATTGCCCAACGTCCGGCGTCGCGGGGCCATCCGGAGTGTTGTAATAAACATTCAACGCCTTGATAAATCCGGATTCGCGTTCGGTCTTGCCTCCAATCTTTATCGCTCGCTCAATCGCAGCTTTTCCCGCGCTCATTTCGTCAGGAGTAGGTGGAGTCCAGATTGGATGCCACCAGGTCATCGCAATTCCCCATTGGGCCATGGCACATTCGGGGTCCTGTTCGGCAACTGACGCGAAAGCGCGTCGCGCTTCTTCGTAGAAAAACGAATGAAGCAGGGCGACACCGCGCGTGAATTCAGGTTGGGCGGCTTGTTTACAGCTTACCTGGAAATCTACTTTTCCGGTCCCGCGCAAATCTCCCGGCGCAGGAGCGGATGCACCTTTAGAAACGCCGGCGTTAATTGCGAAAAGCGCAACGAGTACTCGGGCCGGACGCGATCGACGCACACTTTAGAATGTCACGCCTGCGGTTATGCGGCAAACTGGAAAACAATCTTGCCGCCGCGTTTATCCCGCATCGCGTGAGTTACAGCTTCTTTGGCTTGATCGATCGAATATGACTTTTCGACTTTCGTTTTCAACAAACCGCGCCTGGCCATTTCGAACAGTGGATTAAACGCCGCCATTCGCTCGGCCATGGTGGCATTGTCGTACCAGTGATTGATCCAAATGCCTCGGAAGCGCAGGTCTTTGAAAATGAAGAGTCCGGTTGGAATTTTTAACGGCTGCAAACTCATTGCGCCGAAACTGACCAGCGTTCCACCAAACGCCAGACAGTTTGCCAAACGAAGCGCACTGTCACCGCCGACTGAATTCAGGGCCAGTTTTATCGCCGCGCCGCCGGTCGCCGCTTTCACTTCGTCGCGTAGCTTGTCGCTGTCGACGAGCACAACATCGCCGCCCTCGTTGCGGAGCTCCTCGATCAGCTCCGGGCGCCGCACCACGTTCACAGTTTTGAATCCTAATTCGTGCGCAATTTGGATCACGGCCCGGCCGGCACCTGAGTTCGCGGCGTTTTGAATTACCCAATCGCCGCCAGAAAGATCAACGTAACCGTGAAGCAATCGCCACGCAGTTATCGGGTTGATTTTCAACATCGCCGCGTCCACTGGATCGATTCCCGGCGGCACAACCACGAGTTCGGCGGCCTTTACCGCGACTGCTTCGCGCCACGTTCCAATATTGTGCGGTAAGATCACCAGCGCGCCTTTCGTGATCGTTGACACGTTCGCGCCGAGTTCGATAACAATTCCCGATCCTTCGAATCCGGGAGTCGCGGGAACTTCGCGGCGCGCCGGATATTTTCCCTCGATCGCGTTGATGTCGGCCGGATTCACCGGCGCCGCGCGCATTTGCACAACCACTTCGTCAGTCGCAGGTTTTGGCCACGGCTCGGTCTTGATCTGCAAAACGTCCGGCGGATTTCCGTGTCTTTCGTAAACAACCACCTTAATAGTGTTGCTCATTCCATGAATTCGGCGTCGCACCCTACGCCAACGCCCCAGCCTGTCACCGCGAATCTGCACACCGGATCGCGAGTCGCGCTGCTGGGAATGGTGATCAACGTCGTGCTCGCCGCGATCAAGATCGCTGCCGGTTTGTTTGGCAATGCTTATGTCCTGATCGCCGACGGAATCGAATCGGCCCTGGATGTCGGCGGATCGTTGATCATTTGGGGCGCGCTCAAATTTGCCGCGCGTCCGCCAGACGCGACTCATCCTTATGGTCACGGGAAAGCCGAACCGGTCGCGGCGATCGTGGTTTCAATTGGGGTACTGGCCGCAGCGCTTGGTCTGGCCATCTCGAGTGTGCGCGAACTTTTTCTTCCGCGCCATGCCCCGGCGCCTTTCACCTTAATCGTGCTGGTTGTCGCTATTGTCGTGAAGGAAGTCATGTATCGTTACGTTGTCCGGATTGGTCGTGATGCTGAGAGCACGGCCATTCAAACTGACGCGTGGCATCACCGGGCCGACGCGCTGACTTCGATTGCAGCATTCATCGGTATTTCCGTCGCGCTGATCGGCGGTGATGCGTGGCAGAGTGCGGACGATTGGGCGGCGCTGTTCGCCTGCGCGGTAATCGGGGCGAACGGGTATCGGCTGCTTCGTCCCGCGCTTTACGAAATCCTCGATACCGCCCCGCGCGGCGAAATCGTCGATGGCGTTCGCAATGCAGCATGCTCTGTTGCCGGCGTCATCGAAGTCGAAAAGACGTTTGTGCGCAAAATGGGACTGAGCTTTTACGCCGATCTTCACGTGAAAGTGAACGGCGGGATTTCCGTACGCGAAGGTCATCACATTGCCCACGAAGTAAAACGCGCGATTCAGGAAAGCGACCGGCGGATCGCGGACGTGTTGGTTCACATCGAGCCCGCCGAAAATTTGTAGGGGACGTTGTTAGCGTCCGGTCTCGGGAATTGGGAAGTAACCGCTTTCCCTACAGCCCCCTAACCAACTCAATGATCGCTTCGGTCAAGTCGGCGCGGACATGCTTAATTCGACGCGCAAAATTCAGGAGAGGCGCGATGGATCCGGGATGTCTTAATAGATATGCGAACAACCGGCCATGGCGCGTGCGTTGGCTTGCGATATCGAATAATATGTCTGCCGGCGCCGGCAAGGGATCGCTCGGAGTATCGCTGATCGCTCGCAGCGAGATCATTGGAACGCCGTGACCCTTGCAAATTTCGGAAATCGATCCGGTTTCCATGTCAACCGCAGCGGCACCGGACGCGTCCGCAATTTCGTTTCGTTCGTCAATCGAATCGACGATCGCTGCCGATGTAAAAAGTTTTACGGTCCGGGCTTGGCGGTCGCTTAAAATTTCCTTGGCTCGCCCAAGTAAAACCGGGTCCGAAAAATTTTCCGCCAAAATCAAATCGCGAACTTTCAAGTCGTTCGCAACCGCGCCGGCAAAGCCGGAGCTGATCACCAATCGTGGCCGCGCTTTGTGCAGCAATTGCTCCATAACCCGGTTGGAATGGGTTGCCCCAACGCCGGTATGACAAATTGCAATGGCGTGATCGCCTAACCTGCCTGAAACCAAATCACCCTCCTTCCGTTTGTCGCGGAGATGATTGCGCAATCCGGAGCTCTCAGCCGGCAGCGCGAAGGTAATTCCGATCATTTCGCGCCGGCAATACGCACCTGCAGAATTATTTTCTCGCCTCCGCCGGCCTCGGAGGCGGACGGTGGAACAGTTGCGCCGAGTTTTTTGAGCGCGTCACGAAACTCGTTGAGTCGACCGGTTGGAATTTCGGCAAATATCAAAACACCATTCTCATTGCTCAATCCTTTGGCCGCCGATCCCCCGGAGTGATTCGCTGCGGCAACGACTTTCTCAGCCAGGCTATCGCGTTCTGTCGACGGCGCATTGAACGTAATTTCATCGATACCCAAAGTCGGCGTCGGCAACGCTGCGGCTGCCGTTTGAGAGAGACTCTGTCTGAGTTCGGTGCGGTTTTTTTCCGCCTGCTCGCGGGCACGTTCTTTGTTCTTCATGAAAAAGATTGCGTAAATGCCGAAGGCAACGTTGAGGCCGACCAGAACGATGAATACGCTCATGATTCTTCGGGCCAGAACTGCACCGCGCTCCGTTACCGGCGCGTCCGCTACTCCCACGACTTCGCGTGAGCTGCCCATGCTTGCGTGAATTTGACGCGCGACCGCCAATTCCTGACGAGCTTCCGGATCGGACATGAAGCGTTCCTCCAGCTCGGCCCGCTCGCCTGCCGGCAATTTGCCGTCCAGATAATCGAAAAGCTTGTCCGGATTCATGTTGTTGCCCGGACAAGCGTGGCGCGACACGCTGCGGCGCGCAATCGGGAAGTCGCCGGGAATGCGGGAAAAAATGGCCCGATTTGCGCTTTCTTCTCGTGCGGTAGAGTAAATCCGTCGTGGGCGAATATGGTCAGGGGAATATCCACGCTGGGGGCTGGCGTCGTCGTGCGTTAATCGCGCTGGGGATTTTTTGCGCCCTGCTGCTGATCCTTCATCGGCCCCTCTTATTATATATCGGTCGCAAAGTCGCCCTCCATTACGCCGCTAAAGAGAACTTAAAGGTCGAGTTCCAGCTCCAAGGCAGCGTTTTTACCAACCTGACGGTCAAGAATCTCCACGCCGCTCCGACCGGCCCAAGCGATATCGAATCGATCGATGTCGATCTGGCCCGCGTGGATTATGGCTTGTTCACCCTGTTGCGACATGGAATTTCGAATGCGCTCCGGAACGTGGAAGTGCGTTCGGCGCGGATCGTGATGAATCCGGCCAGAGCGCCGCTCCGGCCGCGTCCGCCAAATCCGGAAAAGAAAATCGAGCTGCCCGATATTTTTCCGGAACAGATTCATGTGACGGACGCGACCATTATTGTTCGCAACCGGCCCCACGATTTTATCGCCGAACACGTGGACGTGGACTTGGATCCGCGGCATCCGGGCGAGCTCCGGGTCGATAAACTGCAACTCGTCGGCGGCCAAACCTGGTTGAAGCTCGCGGCGCAAGCGACCTACGCCAATCGCAACCTGATTTTGCGCGATCTTGTGCTCGGGGATAACGAGCGGTTTCGCTCAATCAGTTTCGACGCGTCGCAAATCGCCGCGCGAAAACTCGCAATCAATTTCGAATACGCCGTTGCCGATGGAGCGATGGATGGCGCGATCATGCTGCGCGAGTCGCACGATTCGTTGGACACGAACGTACGGCTCCGATCTCAAAACATTCCGTTGACGGCGATCAACAAGTTTGCGGCGCTGCCGCAGGATTGGTTGCAGGGATCGATCGAGAAATTTGATGTCGACCTTGGCGGATTACTCAGTTCGCCCGCCACCTGGAACGGAACACTGACGGCGGTTGTTAAAGATTTTCGGCAGGAGCAAACCGCGTTCGATCGCGGCGAGTTTCAAATCGTGGCGAAAAACGGCGTCGCGACACTCCAATCGGCTGAGTTCAAACGACAAAAGAACGAATTTCATGTTACGGGATCGGCCGAACTGCCGCGCGATATTCAAGATTTTGGACGCGCTCCAACAACTCTGGAATTGGCGGCGAGTCTCCCGGACTTGGGACAAATGACCGAGAAAATGCCGCAGAAAGCCAGCGGCTCGGCCCAACTCGCCGGCAAGCTCACCATTAGAGATGCAAAGCTTGACGGCGATTTCACTGTCAGCGCTCCGTCAATCACGTCTGGGGACGCTCGCGCGGAAAATTTGAGGGCAACGGTTCGGGTTTCGAAAAACATTCCGGCGGCAGGTTCAGACAAACCATGGTTCGACCAGCTTATCGCCGACGGAACTGTCGCGGCTTCGAATGTTAGGTTTCGCAATTACGCAGCCGATTCAATGGAAGGATCGCTTCACACGAAAAACGAGCTGGTCGCGTTTGATCGTCTCATCGTAAAGCGAAAACAAAATGAGCTCACGCTCAGTGGCGATTACCGATTGCCAAAGGATTTGACCAGGCTCTCAGATGAGCCCGCGAAAATCGATGTCGCGTTGGCCGCCCCGCAGCTGGCCGACTATTGGATCAAAGACTCACCCGATAAAATTTCGGGACCACTTCAAATCCGGGGCCAGATTGAATGGAAGAACGGGATCGCTAGCGGCTGGTTGTCGGTTTTCGGCACTAATTTACGGATGCGCGATCTTGTAATCGCGCAAATCAGCACCGAGTGCCAGATTTGGGACAACATCGTCTACGCCAGTTACATCGGCGCAAAGCTGAACGAGCAGGACTTCGTCAGCGGTGACGGGAGTGTTGATCTTCGCCCCCGCCACCATTACAGCGGAGAATTGCAGGCGAACATTTCCGATTTGTCGAAGTTGCGTCCGTTGCTCAAGACGTTCGGAAATCAAAACGATCTCGCAGGTTCTCTGGTGATCGAATGGGATGGCAAAGGCGAGACTGTCGGATTCAAGCGATCCGGCGCGTTGCGATTCGCCCTGGATAACGCTCGCTACGGTAGCGCGCGCTCACTTCAGGTACACGCCGACGCGACTTATTCGCCGGATGGCGTCGACATACCGACGATTTTTTTCCGCAGCGACAAAATGTATTTTCAGGCGATTGCCCAGGCCAACGGCGACGAGCTCGAAGTTGACAAGATCGAACTCGATCAGGCCCATGCAAAATATGCGTCCGGTTACATGACGGTGCCGTTCGTTTGGAAAAATCTTGGCA
>JAJPJU010000001.1 GCA_021324035.1 Spartobacteria bacterium
GAAGCCCGAAGACGTTTTTCACGCGCTTGATTCTGCCCACGGCGGCCCGATCGAGGAGGGGAGCGTCGGCGGCGGGACGGGAATGATTTGTTATGAATTCAAAGGCGGAAGCGGAACGGCGTCACGCCAGGTCGAAGTCAAAGTCGGCAAAGATAAACCGGCTCAGACGTTCACGGTTGGCGTTTTTGTTCAGGCTAACTTCGGGCGTCGCGCTCTGTTAACCATCGTCGGGGTTCCGGTCGGGAAGGAAATTCCGGGGACTGTTTATGGCGAAGATACCGGTTCCTGCATCACCGTGGTTGCGACAGATGCGCCCTTGCTTCCGAATCAATTGAAACGTCTTGCTCGACGCGTTTCGCTTGGGCTGGCCCGCACCGGAACGATTTCGGGAAATGGTTCGGGCGACTTGTTTATCGCATTTTCAACTGCAAACAAGAATGTGTGGGCGCCGGACCAGGTGACTCACTCTGTTCAAACCATCCCGAACGATCTGCTGGACCCGGTTTTCGCCGGTGTTGTGCAGGCAACCGAGGAGGCGGTCGTGAATACGCTGGTTGATAATCAAACGATGACCGGCGCGAATAATCATCGGGTCGAGGCTTTGTCCCACGACCGGTTGCGGGAACTCTTACAAAAATACAACCGGCTCATGCAGTGATTAGTTTCGAAGCGAACATCCCAAGAAGCCTGCTCGAAATCCGTTATGACGGCGTGATTCTCGCCGCCGAATGCGAAACAGGCCTGGATCAGCTTCGTTCCTCGCTGGCAAAATTGCAGAAGGGGTTTCGCGTCCTGGTTGATCTGACTCAACTGGAGTCAATGGATGTTAGCTGCGCGCCGTTCATCGAGAAAGCGATGGATCTCTGTAATGAAAAAGGCGCGTCGATGGTGGTGCGGATCATTCCCGATCCGCGCCGCGACATCGGAATGAGCATCATGTCGATGTTTCATTATCGCGGGGACGTTCGGATCCTTACCTGTCAGAGCTTGATCGAAGCGAATGAAATTCTTTCCGCCGACTAACGAAACATTTGGATTGTCGCAAGTATCGCGACCGATACGGCCGGAGTTTCAAGCCAAGAGCCCCCGATTTTGGTGCAACTTCTGCTGCAATTTTCGGTGTGGCGCTTGTGATTCTCCTGCCTTAACCGGCGCCTGGGCTCCTGAATCGCTAAATAACTAGCGCTAACCAATTTTTGTAACCTGTGGTTCCTTTGTGCGGTCTTAACCGTAATGATTTGGCCGGTTCGCTCATGAACGCTCCGATAAAAGATCGCGTCAAACTTATCAGCGTCGTTCTTATCGCCGTTCTTGTATTCCTGATTCCAAATAGCACAGCGTTTGGACGAGGGCCTTCTCCAACTCCGACGCCCACCCTGACTCCGGCGCCTAGCACAACGCCGACTCCGACAATTGCTCCATCGCCGACTCCGACTCCAACGCCAACTCCAACCGCGACAGCAACGGCGAATCCAAGTCCAACGCCAACACCGACACCATGCGGACGCGGAGGATGTGGTCCGAGTCCAAGTCCGACACCGACTCCGACACCAACTCCAACGTCAACTCCGAACCAAAGTCCAACACCAACCCCGACGCCTACAGCAACTCCGACGGGCACGCCGAATCCGAGCCCAACTCCGACACCCACGCCCACTCCAACCAGCACGCCGGGAACTTCAAACGACGTCGCGCGTTTCCTGACCCAGTCCACTTTCGGACCAACCAGTTCGTTAATTTCACAAGTCCAGGCGAGCGGGTTCACCAGTTTTCTCACCTCGCAATTTTCCACGCCAGCTACGCTTACTGGTCCGCGAGTTGATGCAGCAATCGCGGCATTGCCGGCGGGGACCGATCCGACGAATTCGATTTTTCAGGAAGCCTGGTGGTACACCGTTGTCAACGCGCCGGACCAATTGCGGCAGCGCGTCGCCTTCGCGTTGAGCGAAATCATGGTCATCTCGGCCAACGGCAATAGCATGTTTCAACATCCCGAAGCGATGGCGACTTACTGGGATGTGTTGACCCAAGATGCGTTCGGAAATTTTCGGCAGCTACTGCAGGACGTCACCTTGAACCCGGGGATGGGCGATTATCTCGACATGGTTCACAACGACAAACCGGACCCGCAAAAAAACACTGAACCCAACGAAAATTACGCGCGCGAGATCATGCAGTTGTTCACGATCGGTCTCTACAAATTGAACCAGGATGGTTCGCAGCAGCTCGACAGCAATCAGCAACCCATTCCGACCTACGATCAGGATGTGGTCGAAGGTTATTCTCACGTTTTCACGGGCTGGTATTGGTATCAAACGGGAACGCCGACGTGGAATTTCGCGCCGCCAGAATATCGCCATCCGATGCTGGCGTTCCCGACCCACCATGACACCGGGCCTAAACTAATTCTTAATGGTGTCACGTTGCCGGCCGGCCAAACTCAGGCGCAAGATTTACAAATGGGCCTCGACGCAATTTTCAATCATCCCAATGTCGGTCCATTTATCGCCCAGCGATTGATTCAACATTTGGTCACCAGTAATCCGTCACCCGGTTATATCGCGCGAGTTGCCGGCGTGTTCGCGAACAGCGGTCGCGGCGCTCGGGGAGATCTGAAAGCGGTGGTGCAGGCGATCTTGCTCGATCCGGAAGCGCGCATCTGGAATGGAAGCAATAGTTACGGTCACGAACGCGAGCCCCTCATTCGACTGGCGAACCTTTATCGCGCTTTTTCGGCTTCTTCCTCGAGCCGAAATTTTGTAGTCAACAATTCGACTTTCAAC
>JAJPJU010000030.1 GCA_021324035.1 Spartobacteria bacterium
ACTACCCCATATAATATCCGCCGTTTACGTTAAGCACGTGACCGGTGATGTAGCTCGCCATCGGCGAGGCGAGAAACAAAGCGGCATCGACAATTTCGTGAACGTCCCCGAGCCGTCCGAGCGGAATTTGTTTTTTAAAATTCTCGGTGACTTCATCCGGCATCCCTTTGCTCATGCCGACATCGATGAAGCCGGGGGCAATTGCGTTGACGGTAATATTTTGTCGAGAAAGCTCGCGCGCGGAAACTTTGGTCAGGGCGATGATTGCGGCTTTGCTCGATGAATAATTCGCCTGACCGAAGAGCCCCATTTCGCCGCTAACCGACGACATATTGATCACGCGTCCGCCATTTCGCAAAACCGCCATCGCCTTCTGGGTGACGTTAAATGTGCCGGTGAGATTTACTCGAATGATGCTCTCAAATTCATCCAGGGTCATTTTCTTCATCGTTCGATCGCGGATGATTCCGGAGTTGTTAACCAGAATGTCCAGTCCGCCGCATTTTTCCTGGATTTGTTTCATCATCGCTTCGACCTCGCCCGACTTCGTCACATCGCAATCGATCAGGAGTGGCTCCTTCAATTCTTTGGCCACAGTTTCGGCGTCGGCTTTGTTTTGGCCCTGCGGATCGGTGAAATAGTTCACCACGCATTTCGCCCCGCGTTTGCCGAAAGCCTTGATCATTTCCGCGCCGATGCCGCGCGAGCTGCCGGTTACAAGGACAACTTTTCCGGTGAAATCGAGCAGGTCGTTCATGGTTTGGAATATCGTCGCACGATCAAGGCTGTTGGCAGCCCGATCAAAGATATGTGCACCAGGACGGCGGTCACATCGCGGATTAACGAAGGGTGTGCACTTGGAAAAACAAGCCGGATCACAATCCAATACATGAAAAGATAGACCGCGATCCCGTAAAGAATCCCGGAAACGACCGCGTGCTCGGTCAGAAAATTAATTCGGCGACTGGCCAGATAAAAAATCATTACGACTGTAAATGCGATCAGGAAGTGGATGGCCAGACCGCACGCCGCAGTTGCGAGCCCGCCCTGGAAAGATCGAGCGCCGATCAAGCCGCTGGTAATTCCCTGCAACATTCGCATGGAGCCGGTCCCTCTGATCGCTGCGATTACAAATGCGGAGGTGATGTCGAGTATGCCCACCACGGACCCGGCCACTACGATGCCAATTTTACCCGTGAAATCGCGACCTGACATTGCTAGACAGGATTTACAGGATTAACGAGATTTCAAAAGAAGAAAGCTATTTGGGAAATCCATAAAATCCTGTTAATCCTGTCTAATTCATGGCTGCACCAATTCGAGTTTTAACCGCCGTCCCGATTTGTGACGGGCACGACAGCGCGATCAATACAATCAATCTCGAGTTCATCCGGCACGGAATAGAGGTCGTCTATCTGGGATTTCATCGTTACGTGGGCGACATTGTGCGAGCTGCGATCCAGGAGGATGTGGCGGCAGTCGGAATTTCCAGTTACAACGGTGGCCACATCGAGTTTTTCGCCGAAGTCGTCAAGCAATTGAAGCGGAAGGGGGCCGGCGACATCAAGGTTTTCGGCGGTGGCGGCGGCACGATCACGCATGACGATGCCCGGGAAATGAAACAGAAAGGCGTCGACCAGATTTTCTTCGCCGGAACCTCGCTCGCCGAGATGGCGAAATTCGTTCACGATCGCTATGGCAAGCCTCGCGGGAAAAGAGTTAAGCCCAAATCAGCAGACCAGGAACTGGCGCATAGGCTGACGGCGATTGAAGACGGATTTCAAGACGGAAAACGCCGAACATCCAACGCCGAACGTTCAACCTCCAAGTCAGAAAAAAGACATCAAACTTCAAACATTAAGCATCAAACATCGGTTATCGGATTTACCGGTCCGGGCGGGGCAGGGAAGACAACATTGATTGATGAGCTTGTCCTGCGTTTCCTGAATCACAATTCGCGATCACGTATCGCCATTTTGTCGCACGATCCAAGTGTGATCGGAGAGGGGGCGTTGTTAGGCGACCGGGCCACAATGATTAATTCGCAGGATGACCGCGTGTTCATGAGAAGCATGGCGACGCGCGGACAGGCCGGGGGTTTATCGCCGGCGACAGAGAGTTGTTTGAATCTCCTGGCCCATTCTGGGTTCGACTATGTCATTATCGAGACAGTCGGCACCGGCCAGGAAGCGTTGCCGTTCCGCAATCAGCTTGTCGATCAAACGATTTTGGTAATGAATCCCGATTACGGCGCGCGGCTGCAATTGCAGAAGATTGTCATGCTTGATGTCGCCGACATCGTGGTGGTGAACAAAACCGATCTCGAGCGCGCGAAAGCAGCTCTCTCCGAAATCGAACACCGGCTTACCCAAAACAAGCGCAAACAGCAAATCGTGGCGACTGTCGCAAAACGGCATCGTGATCGTGGCGTAGATGAACTTTTCGAATTAATTACGAGCAAAACCGGAGGAAAATCATGAGCAAGCTCGGAGCAGTCGTTGAAGCCGTCGAGAAGAGGGAGAAATTCGTGCTGGAGCAGGTCCAGCGGGCGCGGACGGACCAGCAATTCGCCCAGCAGGTGATGGATCGCTGGAACAAGATCAAGTCCGAGATTCCGGTTTCGAAAACGCCGACCGGATTGCCGCTGCCACGGCTGGCCCTGCCTGAGCTCGATGAGGCGGGAGAAATCGCGCGATACCTTTTTGGAGACGGACTGCCGGGAGAGTTTCCTTTTTTGAATGGCGCGTATCGCGAGATGTATCTGGAGCCGCTGCGTCAGGCGGAAGTTCAGGACAAAAAATCCGGCTCGCCCAACGGGTCTAATGGCAAGAAGAACGGTGCCCGGCCGCCGGAAGAACCGACGCGATTATTTTCAGGCCTGATGCTGGCCGAGGATACGAATAAACGTTTTCATTTCCTGAGCGCGCATCAGCGCTCAAAACGTCTCAGCACCGCGTTCGACGGTCCGACACTTTACGGGATCGATTCCGATGCCGACGGCGTGTTCGGCAAAATTGGGGAAGGCGGAGTCGCGGTCGACACCGTTGAGGACATGGTCCGGCTCTACGACGGATTCGAAATAGGCTCGCCGGATTTTTCCGCGTCCATGACGATCAGCGGTCCGGCGCCGATCATTATGGCCATGTACATTGCTGCGGCCAAACGGCGCTTCGGTCCGGGCGTTGTTGCGAATTTGCGCGGCACGATCCAGGCCGACATTTTCAAGGAAGTGCAGGCGCAAAACGAAACGATTTTCCCGATTGAAGCGTCGTTGCGGTTCCTCCTCGACATGATCGAGTGGACGAGCCAGAACATGCCGCGCTGGTATCCGGTTTCGATTAGTGGTTACCACATCGGCGAAGCGGGATCGACGCCGGTCCAACAAGCCGCTTACACGCTTTCGAACGGATTCGCCTATGTCGAAATGTTGATGGCGCGCGGCGCCGACGTGAACGTCTTCGGTCCGAGGCTGTCGTTCTTTCTCGATTGCGGTCTCGATGCCGAGTACATCGCGCTCTCGCGGGTTTCGCGAAAAATCTGGGCGATCGGCATGCGGGAGGTTTTTGGGGCCGACCGGCGCGCGCAGATGTTCAAGCTTCATACCCAAACCAGCGGCCGGTCGCTGATTGCGGCCGAGTTCAAGAATAACCTGACCAGGACTGCGGCGGAGTTGATGCTGGCTTACATGAACGGGACGAATTCGTGTCATTCGAACAGCGCAGACGAGCCGTTCACGACGCCGAGCGAGGAATGGATCCGTCTCGCCGCGCACGGGCAGGCGATCCTGCTCGAAGAATCCGGAATCTTCAAACATACGATGAACATGCTGACCGGTTCGCCGGGGATGAAAGCGGTGGAACGGGCGGTGGAGACAGCGATTCTCGACGAGTTCCGCGAGATCGAGTCGTTAGGCGGAGTGATGGGCGCGGTGGAGAATCGCTATCAGCGCAGCCAGATCCAAAATGCGGCCCACCGTTACGAACAGCAAATCTACGACGGCACCCGACCGATCGTGGGATTGAACCGCTACCGGAACGCCGCCGAGGAGATGCCCGAGATCGAGCTGGCGCGAACGTCGCGGGCAAAGCAGAAACTGCAAGTTGATCGCCTGATGAAATTCAAAAAGAAAAACGCGGGCAAGGCCAAGGGCGCACTCGATAAACTGGTCAAAGTTGTGGAACGGGGCGAGAACTGTTTCCCAGCGCTGCTCGAGGCAGCGGAAGTTTGCTCGTTAGGTCAAATCACTGGTCGATTGCAGGAAGTGGTCGGTCATTTTCGGCCAATGGTCTGAAAGACAGGATTAACAGGATTAAACTCGATTTTGGAAAGACGCGTCCTGGTAACCGGGTAAATCCTGTCTAGTTCAATGTCTTCGTTGCAATCAGGCGAATCTGCGCGCAGTCGAATTGCCCGGCGGCTGCTGCCGTTTCTTTTCCTGCTTTACGTCGCGAATTACCTGGATCGCACCAACATCGCTTACGCGACGCTAGGAATGAAAGGCGATCTCGGCCTGACCGATTCGGTATTCGGCACTGCGAGCGGGATCTTCTTCATCGGTTACTTCGCGCTGCAAATTCCGGGAGCATTGCTGGTCGAGCGCTGGAGCGCGCGGTGGTTGTTGTCGCTGACCTTGATTACGTGGGGCGGGCTGACCACGCTGACCGCTTTCGTGCACAGCGCGCATCAACTTTACGGCGCGCGGTTTCTGTTGGGCGCGGCGGAGGCCGGATTTTTCCCCGGCGTAATCGTTTATCTGTCACACTGGTTTACGAAGCAGGACCGCGGCAAGGCGATCGCGCGATTTATGGCGGCGATTCCAATCGGTTTCATGATTGGCGGGCCGGTCGCGGGAAGCATTCTGACAGTCCATTGGATGAATCTTGCTGGGTGGCGCTGGCTTTTTTTGATGGAAGGCGCGCCCGCGATCGTTTTTGGCATGGCGACGATTTTTTATCTGCCGGACCGGCCTAACCACGCACGTTGGCTATCGACAACAGAGCGGGATTGGATCAATGCGCGACTAGCCGATGAACGCGCCGCGAAGGCCCACATCGAGCGAGTGTCAGTGTGGCATGCATTGCGCCACCCCGCGGTGTTGATACTGACGACTGCGCTGTTCTTCACTTACGTCAGCGGATATATATTTTATTTTTGGTTCCCGACGATACTGCAACGGCTCACCGGATGGACAGACGTGCGACTGATCGGCTGGGTCGGCGCGATTCCGTTCGCCGTAGCAACGATCGCTCTGCTTTTTGTCGGTTGGAATTCGGATCGCATGCACGAGCGACGATGGCATTTTGCGGTTCCGCAAATTGCCGCGGTTGGTGCGCTCATAGCGTGGATTGTTCTTCCGCATTCCAACGCGCTGCTCGTCCTGGTGTGCTGCATCCTCGCCATCGGAACGATTGCCTATTTCCCGGCCTTCTTTGCCCTGCCTTCGGAATTCCTGACCAGCGCAGCCGCGGCTGCGGCGGTGGGATTCATCAATTGCACCGCCAGCATCGGCGGATATGTGGGTCCGAAAATCTTCGGCGAACTTAGTCAACGAACCGGTTCATTTAACACCGGCTTTGTGGTCATGATCGCATGCTGGATCATCGGATCAGTGCTAGTGCTGGTTTGTCCGCGCGACAAAACGGCGTGACGCGCATAATCCATAGTGTCGAAGTCAGCGGCGTCGATGTCGACGCCGAAACGAGATGTGCGCATTACCACGGGCCTAACGACACCGTGGCGATCAAGTTTGCTTGCTGCAAAAAACATTTTTCCTGTCACCTTTGCCATCAAGAACTAGCGGAGCATCAGCCGGCCGTGTGGCCGACAAATAAATTGAGCGAATTGGCTGTGCTTTGCGGACGATGTGGGCATCAGATGCGCGCGCGAGAATATCTTAACGCTGCTTCAATCTGTCCGAGCTGCGGCCAATCATTCAATCACGGTTGCGCTGCGCACGCACATTATTATTTCGCAGTTGGATAAGTTCGCGCGCTATTTCTTAAGCGCGACCTCGAACGGCGCGCCTGTTTTCGACTTAATATCATCCACCGTCGCGTTGGAATGAATCTCGGTAAGAACGAGGCCTCCGCCTTGTTTCACTTCGAATACGCACAGGTCGGTGATGATCAGATTAACTACGCCGAGGCCGGTGATTGGCAGCGTGCATTTCTTCAAGATTTTCGGGCTGCCGTCTTTGGAAGTGTGTTCCATCACTGCGACGACTCGCTTCACCCCGGCGACCAAATCCATCGCGCCACCAGGGCCCTTGATCATTTTCCCCGGGATCATCCAGTTCGCGATGTCACCGTTATCGGTCACTTCGAACGCGCCCAGAATCGCGAGATCGATGTGGCCGCCGCGAATCTGACCGAATGAATCCGCGCTCGAGAAAAACGCCGAGCCCGGCATGGTCGTGATCGTTTGTTTGCCGGCGTTAATCAGATCAGGATCTTCTTTACCCGGTTCGGGAAACGGTCCGATGCCCAGCAAACCGTTTTCCGACTGCAGCGTAACGTTCATCCCTTTGGGGATGTAATTCGCGACCAGCGTCGGAATGCCAATCCCAAGGTTAACGTAATATCCGTCGCGCAACTCCTGCGCGGCGCGCTTCGCCATCAAATCGCGAACCGGCGATGAAGTTTTCTTGTTGGGATCGGCACCTTGAACCGTGCGGAATTCGATCCGCTTTTCGTAATTCGCGCCCTGGATAATCCGATCGACGAAAATTCCGGGTGTGTGAATCTGATCCGGATCAAGCGTGCCCATCTCAACCAATTCCTCCACCTCGGCCACACAGATTTTTCCACAGGTCGCGATCATCGGGTTAAAATTCCGGGCCGTTTCGTGGTAGACCAGGTTGCCGGACTTGTCGCCCTTCCACGCTTTGACAATCGAAACCTCGGCCGTGATTCCGGGTTCGAGGACGTATTCCGTATCGCCGAATTTTTTGGTTTCCTTGCCTTCGGTGAGCTTCGTTCCGAAGCCGGTGCGCGTATAAAATCCGGGAATCCCGGCGCCGCCGGCGCGCAATCTCTCTGCGAGCGTGCCCTGCGGAATTAATTCCAGCTCGAGTTCTCCGGCGAGAACCTGTCGCTCGAATTCTTTGTTTTCTCCGACGTATGAAGCCATGACTTTTTTCACCTGGCGCGCCGGCAGCAAAACCCCCATTCCGAAGCCATCGACACCTGCATTATTGCCGACAATGGTAAGACCTTTGACGCCGCTATCGTGGAGCGCGGCGATGAGATTTTCGGGAATACCGCATAACCCGAACCCGCCCGC
>JAJPJU010000315.1 GCA_021324035.1 Spartobacteria bacterium
AACGCGGTTAGCGCTACCATCGACGTTGCCCGCACGCCGATGAAGACCATTTGTCGAAAGATCGGCGAGATCTTAAAGAACTGGCCGGTAAAGGGGGCGACGAACACCCAATAAAGCAGGCTGAGATTTAGACGCAGGTAATTTTGCATCCGGGGGCGTCAGGATGACAACCTGTGCGGATTGACGAAAGCCGAAAATCCGGGGAATCAGCTATCCACGGGTCAAATCAGTCCGCGCTTGCGAAAGTCGCCAAGATTGCCGCCGCTGGAACGCTCGATCATGTCGACCGTGAATTTGAGGAGACAAACTTCCCACGCATCATCCACACCCTGAATTACCGCGCTGAGATGATCGTCGCGATGCTGAACGTAGGATTTTGTGCGCTCGATCACGGATTCGATCGGGTCCCGAAACATTTGTTCGGTCACGTCGGTCTTTCGGAATTGGAATCCGTAGCGAAGGACCGCGAAATTCTGAGCGCGTTCTCGCAATTGTTCGGCGTAGCGCTCGGCTTTCTCGCCGAATCCTTCGAGCAATAAGCGGCTGAAATGGTCAGGGGTGAGAATCTGCGGACGGTCGGCATGAATTCTCCCGTCGCGAACCCGGACTTCATTCACCCGATCCATCAGTTCGGAGATCAGATAAAAACGAAAACTGGTTGTGCCGAAGGTGGCGATCTTCTGCTCGGGGGCGAGGATCACCTGGGTGTTTTCAATCGCGTATTGAAAATCGTCCTGCTTCATTTCGTGGCACAAGGTAACGGCGGTTCATCGAATCGCCAAAGAATAACCACGAATGGACATGAATTACGGAACGGCTGCTATTCAGGTCGACGACCGTCGTGTCCGTTCGCATAAATTCGTGGTTGGATTGCTATTTAATCCAGCGCCGAGGCTTCGAACGCGCAGCTATCGATTTCGCGGACTCGACTCGAACGCCAGCGCGCGATCGCCTCGGCCGTGAAAACCGCGAGGGCGATCCAGATTAATACGAAAGTGACGAGCTGCGCCCGGGTGAAAGGTTCGTGAAAGAGAAAAACGCCGAGAAGAAATGAGAGAATCGGCGACAGATATTGGACGAAGCCCAGCGTGATCAGCCGAAGGTGGCGCGCGGCATAGCCGAACCAGAATAGAGGCACCGCTGTGACGACGCCGGTGCTGACAAGCAGAATCGACGACCGCAAGCCGGCATGTCCGAAGGCGAGCGTGTTTGCTCGCTCCAAATAAATCAAAAAACCGATCGCGATCGGAAGCAGCAGAATCGTCTCGATGAACAAACCCGGGATTGCGGGTGTGCCTGATTTCTTTCGAAGCAAACCGTAAAGACCAAACGAGAAGCAGATACAAATCGCGATCCACGGAAATCGGCCGTAACCGAATGTGAGGTTCAGCACCCCGGATAATGCGAGCAGGACCGAAACCAGTTGCACCCGAGTGAGACGTTCGCGCAGAAAAAGCGCGCCAAACAAAACATTCATCAACGGCGTCATGAAGTAACCGAGGCTGGTTTCAATGACCCGATTAGTGTTCACAGCAAAAATGAACAGGAACCAATTGGTCGCAATCGCGACGCCGCCGGTGAGACAATAAAAGCGGGCCCGGGGCGAACGAATATTTGAGACGACTTCGTCCCAGCGACGTTGCCAGCTGAGAACGAGTGAGAGGAACACCGTGGTCCAGACAAAACGATGCGCCAGAATTTCAGTCGCCGGAACTGCGGCGATCAGTTTCCAATAACCGGGAATCAGGCCCCAAGTTCCGAAGCAAGCGAGACCCGCAATGAAGCCGAGCGTTTCGTGCGACTTTGCTGAATCGTGACGCGGGTCCGGCATCGCGGCTCATGTCGCGCAAAAGAATTGCGCGTGCAAGGTGGATCGATTGCTCCGCGGGCGATGTATTTTGGCGACGGAAGGCCGCGATTATTTAACATCGAGGTCCGCTCAGGACTGGCGCGGCTGTTCGATCCGCCCGCGAAATGCCGGCTGCCTATTTCGTCGCGGGCGCCGGTGCCGGCGTCACGTACTGCCGGTAAGCGGCGTATCCGGCTTGATCCATGTCCTCGGCGGGAACGAAATACATCGCGATCGAATCGATCGCATAACGCTTGCCCGTCGGCGTCGTGTTATCCTGAAATACATGGCCGAGGTGCGCGTTGCTCATTTTTGCGCGGACTTCGGTGCGATTGCTACTATCCATTTGCTCAATCAGCACGTCGGGGGAAATCGGCTTGGTAAAGCATGGCCGGCCGGTCCCGCTATCGAATTTGTCGGCTGACGAAAACAGCGGCTGGCGAGTGATAATGTCAACGTAAATTCCGGGGCGAAAATTGTCCCACAGTTTGTTTTTGAATGCGGTTTCGGTGCCGCCTTCGCGGACGACGTGATACTGCTCCGGAGTAAGACGTTTGCGCAATGTGGCGTCGTCCGGCACCGGCCGGTTCGGGTCGAACCCCGTCATTTGTTCCTTCACGCTGCGAGCAAAAACCACGAAGTAAAGAATCACGGCAACGGCCACGACCCCCACTATAATTCCGATGGTGATGCTTACGCGCGAAGTGTCACTGCTCTGGATTCGACCGCCCTCGTTCATGCAGGCCTCGAACGAAAGTGAACCAGAAAAGCGAAGCCCAAGTCACTCTTTTTTTTCGAACGGTGCGAGATCCTCCGCGTCTCGTCATCGTCCATGAAAATGCTGCTGCGCTTACTTTTTCTTTTCGAAAAGTGGAAGAAACCGCTCGTAGCCTTCTTCTTTTAATTTTTCTACAGGAATGAACCGGAGAGACGCGGAATTGATGCAATAGCGCAGGCCGCCTTTATCGGCGGGACCGTCGTCGAACACGTGGCCAAGATGCGAATCGCTTTTGCCGCCGCGAACTTCGGTCCGTTCCATCCCGAACGCGCGATCAGATTTTTCGCTGACATGACCGTTTTCGATCGGTTTGGTGAAGCTTGGCCAACCCGAGCCGCTATCGAACTTGTCGAGCGAAGTGAAGAGCGGCTCTCCACTAACCACGTCGACATAAATTCCGGGCTTATGATTGTTCCAGTATTCGTTCCGGAACGGTGGCTCAGTCCCGCATTGCTGGGTCACGCGGTATTGTTCGGGGGTTAGCTTCTTTTTTAAGTCGTCGGCTGACGGTTTATTCGACGTTTGGTCGTTAGATGATTGCGTTGTCATAGAAGTCGATGCGGTCGGTGCTGCGTTCGTAGTCTGGCCACGCGCGCGGTTTAGAAACAGGATGACACCGATTAGCGCGACAAAAACAACCGCGCACACGATTAACATTCCTCGCGAGGAGCCAGGCGGACGCTGTGGGAACTGGATCACTAGGCAAAGTACGACAGTTCAGGACTCTCAAAAGTTCAATCTCAGCCCGCACTCGACACAAAAAATCCGACCACGAATGGACACGAATAAACACGAATTATAAGACAAGGCGCTCCCATTCCAGCTCGCAGTGTTTGAAATTCAAAATCACGCCCACCCGCAGGCTTGTGATGCGCAAATAGTTCAACATTATCCCGCGATTGCACATCCGACGATTTGAAAGACTTCCTTTTTAAAAAGCAGTTTGCGTTCGTGGCTCTGCAGGGGGGCCGCTGCTCTTGAATCGATCGGAGAAGAGGGGCATTTAAGCAGGGCTGTGTAGAAAAACCAGAAGATATGCAGGCTCCTCCCGGCCGTATTCGTGCTGATTCGTGTCTATTCGTGGTTAACTCTGCCGTCCCGCTTCCGGAACTTGAATAAAACGGCGGAACGCCAACAACCCAACCGGAGCCGCCGACGCAGCCAGGGCAAAGATCAGCCACAGCGCGGCCGGACGGCATTCGCCGTGTTCGGGACAAAACGCGGCCAGCAGCCAGCCGCTGGTTCCAATCAGCAGTTTGCCGAAAAGGAATGGAATGTAGGCGAGCGCGCCGTAAGAAGCTTCCTGTCCCGGCGGCGCGATTGATGCCGCGTACTCGTAAACTCGCGGCGAATAAAATGCTTCACCGATTGAAAACACCGTTAAATAGAGCGCCGACATGATGTAGTAGGGATGAATCGCGCCAGTCAGTTGCAGGTAACCGTGGCCGAGCGCGCTTCCGAGCGCGCCATTCGCCGCAGGCACAAACCAATCTGATGGCAACGCCATGATGAAAACGCCAGTCGCGCAAATAATGCTCCCGATAACAACGATGCGATACGAAGCGACGCGCTGAGTCAGCGCGCCAACAATCGGCGCGAGAATAATGATGAGAATCGCATTAATCCCCGCGAGTTTGCCGACCGGCGCGTGCAATCCCATCTCCCGATCTCCGAATTTTGGAAAGACGTAATCCAATTGAAGAAAGATGGCTTTCAGGAATCCGATAAAGAGAAAGAAAACCAACAGCCGATAAAATGCGGATTGCGTCACCAGGCGATGGAACAGCGTGATCGTGTCGGTTGCGCCTTGCTTGATGGTGCGGCCAATATCAGTCCAAAAGCCCGCGGCAACAGCGTATTGAGTCTCAGGGCGAGATCGCCCTTCCTCGGACCGACGCAAAAAGTAAATCGTTGGGAAAAGCGCGATCTCCAGGGCGAGACTAATTGCGAAGAGTTGTTCGTGCGGCGTCGGTTGAAAGCCGGCGATATTTAAGTGGAGATCAAGCGAGCGAACGAAATCAAAAACGTAGCCGGCGATCAGATATCCGACGTTCATCAATGCATAGATGATCGAAAATGAGATCGAGCGTTGTGCGGTTGTGGAATAAACCCGAGTCGCCGCCAGCAAAACAGGCGTGCCGAGCGCTTCACCAATGGCCAGCGGAAGCAGCCCAGCAGCAAGAGCAAATGTCGGATTTTTCGTGAGCACCATCACGCTGCGCGCAAACGTGCAAATCACCACCCCGAGAAAGAAAGTGCGGCGCAGACCGATCGCGTCTGTTAGCGATCCGGCCAGCAACGTGAAAACCGTCATGAGCGGTGCCCAAATCCAGCCTACGAACGCGCCGGCTGCTTGATCGCTAAAACCGAGATCCTTCGACAACCACAACACCATCGTTTTGTTCGTGATTGAGTAGGCGGTGTAAATCAGCAGCTTGATCGCGAACGTGAGCCATAGTTCGCGCTTTGCGCTTCCGAGTATGGTGAATTTCGCGACGAATCCGCGAAATGCGCCCGGAGCGACATGCTCTTCCGCCGGGGGTGTTTGCTTCAGGATTTCCGCCACAACGAAATCGATCTTAGCACAGAGCGGCCTTGCCCGCCGTTTTGGTGAACGTTAAAGTTTTCGATAAATCGCTGGCCGATGATGAAATGAAAGACGCTAAAGGAAAAAAAGAGTTGTCATTGAAACAGCGTGACGAATTGCTTGGAACCTTGAAGACGCGGTTTGAGAAGAACATGAACCGTCACAAGGCTCTGGAATGGGCCAAGGTGAAAGCAAAGCTGGAAGCGAATCCACAAAAGCAGTGGTCGCTCAACGAAATGGAAAAGACCGGTGGGGAACCGGACGTGGTTGGTCAGGATAAAAAGACCGGCGAATACATCTTTTTCGATTGTTCGCCGGAAACGCCGAAAGCGCGGGTCAGTGTTTGTTACGATCGCGAAGGTTGGGAATCGAGGAAGGAACATCGGCCGAAAACCACCGCGATGGACATGGCGACGGCGATGGGCATCGATCTGCTGACTGAAGAACAATATCTGGACCTGCAGAAACTTGGAGATTTCGATACCAAGACGTCGAGCTGGGTGAGAACGCCGTCTAAAATTAGAGACCTGGGCGGTGCCCTCTATTGCGATAAACGCTATGGCCGCGTCTTTATCGGTCACAACGGCGCGCAATCCTATTATGCCGCTCGCGGATTCCGCGGCTGGCTGGCGGTCTAAAGCAAAGTTGATGGTTGATAGTTGATTGCTGGTTGACTATTCAAGGCGCGGATTCATCAGAGGAGCTAAATCATGAGTAGCGCCGCCAACCGTTCGATACTTCGCTGGATTCATCTTGTTTTTGTCATTCCGATAGTGGGTTACATTTACCAGCCGCCTGCGGAGGTCCAACAGTACGCTGGCGGCGTTCGGCTTATCTTTTTTCCCGTACTTATGCTCTCGGGATATTGGATGTACGCGGGCGTAGTCTTCGCTGTTATCGGCGTGGCCCTCTGGCTGGGTCTGTTTCAGCTGTACGGATTTGGCGCGGCCCTGATCGGTCAGGTCGTGCTATTTATCGCGCGGAAAATCTGGCTGATGGTGCGCGCGCGAGGCGTGAAGCAAGTTGCGAGTTGAGCGCTTGTTAGGGCGTCTGTGTCAGACGCCCATTGGCTCGCCGTCTCACAGAGACGGCCTACAATTTCAAGTCTAGATCATCTCCGTCACAAACTTGCGAGCGTCGAATAACGCGAAGTCTTCGATTTTTTCACCGGTCCCGACGAACCGAGTCGGAATTTTCAGTTCATCCTGGATTGCGACCACGATTCCACCTTTGCCACTACCGTCGAGTTTGGTCACGATCAAGCCGGTCAGGCCAAGCGCCTGATGAAATTCTCGGGCCTGGCTGAGAGCGTTGCCGCCGGTTGTGGCGTCGACCACGAGCAAAATTTCATGCGGCGCGTCCGGATCTTTTTTGGCCAGGATGCGTTTCACTTTTTGAAGTTCGGCCATGAGGTTGATTTTGGTGTGTAGCCGGCCGGCGGTATCGCACAGCAGAAAATCCACGTTGTTTTTTGCGGCCGACTCGTAGGCGTCGTAACAAAGCGCGGCCGGATCGGCGCCGTACTGTCCGCTGATCATTTCGACACCGAGGCGTTTGGCCCAGATACCGAGTTGCTCGATCGCGGCGGCGCGAAATGTGTCGGCGGCAGTCAGGAGAACCGAGTAACGATTATGTTTGAAATGATGGGCGAGCTTGGCGGTGGATGTTGTTTTGCCGGTACCATTCACACCCACCACGAGAATGACGTTTGGCTTTCCTGAAACCGGCCGAATCGTTTTCGTTTCGGCAGGCAGAATTCCTTTTATTTCTTCCCGCGCGACTTTCAAAACGTCGTTAATTCCCAAAAGCGACCAGGCTTCGCGTTCCTGAAGTTTCTTGATGATTCTAGTGGTGAGTGGAACCCCGAGATCCGCCCGGATCAATCCGTGTTCGAGCTCATCCCAGTCGATCGGTTTTCCGGCGAACTGTTGAGCGAGAGCTTCGAGAAACTTCATTAGCTAGACAGGATTTACAGGATTGACTGGATTTACAAACAGGATGTCGATCTTGGATTGAATCCAAAAAATCGTGTTAATCCTGTCTGGTTCTTGACGAGGGGGAAATCGGCTCGCGAGCGGGACGATCCAAGTCTTTTCGAATGCGATCGAGAATGCCGTTTACGAACTTGCCTGACTCGGCACCACCGAAAGTTTTGGCGAGTTCGATGGCTTCGTTGATGGAAACCACCGGCGGTATGTCGTCGCGGTGAAGCATTTCGTAGATGGCGAGTCGCAAAACATTGCGATCGACCGCAGAAATGCGGTTTAGATTGTAGTTCTCGCAATATTTCCGGATCCGCTCATCGATTTCTTCCTGGTGCTCGACCATTCCCTGAATCAGCGGTTCGGCGAACTCGCGAACGTTCGGTTTCACAGGACAGAAATCCCAGAAATCGTCGATCCGTTTTGGAGTTTCGCCATGCTGGAGGTCGCGCCAGAAATTGTATTGAATTGCCGCCTCGCGGGCCCGTCGCCGTTTTCCCATACGACTTACTTGTTCCGCAGCTTCGACA
>JAJPJU010000070.1 GCA_021324035.1 Spartobacteria bacterium
ACCCAAAAGGCGATCGCCGCGGTGATTGCGTATTCATTTGGCGTCGCCATTGCGAGCGCTCGCTCCCACTTTGTAGGGACCAGTTCCAGGGCTCGCGCCTCGTCGCGCGTGATTCGAAGATTGGCTTGCGCTTCCGGATGACGTCGGTCAAGCGCCAGCGCGCGTTCGTAATTCAAAATCGCGTGGCCGAAATCTTTTTTCCGGAAATAAGCGTTTCCGAGATTATAAAAAACATTTGGAACGTCCTGGCCGGAACGGACCAACTCTTCGTAGTCCCTGACTGCAGTGTCAAAATCTCCAGCGGCATATTCTTGATTGGCTTTGGCGAACTGTGTTGTGGATTGAGCCGGCGCTACCGAAGCGGCAACAAGGAAGACGAACAAGCCGAGTATTCGAATGAGGATCTTCATGCGTGCAAATTTTCGAGCAATTCCAGAACTTTCTCCCGGTCCTGATCCGGGACTTTATTGTCGCCATTGCCGCTCCCGCTGTAACGCAACTCGTCAGTCCTCTCGAATAACGTTCGGAGCCGGGTTCGGTCAGTCTCGTTCAGATCAAAAGTCTTCTCGATCGTTGTCGCGTCGACCGTGTTAGGGTCGAGATTCTTCGCCAGAGCGGTCTTCACGCGCGCTACCCGCGAGGCATTTGAGAAATATTCCTGTGGCGAGAGACGATCGCGGCGCAGTTTACGCAAGAGCTCCGCGGATTCCTGTTGCAATGCCGCGATTCTCATCGCCTCGCGGTTGCCCACTCTTGCCTTACGAATTTTCCAGCCGGCAAAAAGTAAAAGCACAATCAGGGGAGCGAGCTGAGAAATCCAAAATACGGATCGCATGTAAAGCGGAACAAACGAGCGAGCCGACCCGAGATCAGTAAGCTGATACAAGATGTCGGTCGGTTTTGCCGCGGGCGCGGCAGTCGGAGCCGCGCTCGCCGTCGTTTTTGCTGAGGCGGCAGGGGCGGCGGCGCTTGGAGCGGCTGCAGCGGCTCCTTCAACCTCGATCGGAATCGCGTCGCTCCGCAAGGTGACGTAATTTTCTTTGATCGGATCGAAATAAGCGAACGTCAGCGGCGGCAGCGCCGTCTTCTTCTCGTTAGGCGCGATGACTGTTTCGAAAGTTTTCTCGCCGCTAAATCCAATGTCGTCGTCCTGCTTAAACTTCGATGACGGGGGATATTTGTGCCAGCCGTGATCGTCCGTCAGGACCGGTGCGTTCATTCGATCGAAATTGCCGCGTCCCGAAATTGTCGCGGTGACTGTGATTGGGTCGCCCGCCTGCACGGTTTTCGGTTTGGCATCCACGGTCATGGTGAAGCTGCCGATTGCTCCCGAGAAATCTGGAGGCGCGTTGGGAGGCAACGGTTTGACGTCCAGTGTGACCGATTCACTTTTGATCGGTAGCTCCGTTCGCTCGCCCATGCTGCCAAAAGGGTCCGCGAAAAATGGATCGGAGAATGGATCGTCTAAATTAAAGAGATCAAACGGCGAACGCGGCCGGGTAGTGCGCGGCGCGCTTGGCCGTCTCGGCAGCAGCAGCATTGCTTTGGCTTGCACTGGTCCGATCTCGAATTTTCCGGCGCGCGCGGGCGAGATCGCGGTTTTGAACGTATAAACTTTATAAGTGCGGCCACCGATTGTCTCCAAAGTCTCGCTCGGTTGCTGCAACTTCTGAGTCGTAAAACCTTGACCGGAAAGTTCGGGTCCTTCCTGGAGCTGGCCACGCGCCCGAGCGTCAAACCCGAGGCGAATAACGGCTGGCACCATTTCGCCGATGTATGCGTCCTTTTTTGTGATCACCAACTCGGCGAACGCAACTTTGTTAATGTTGGCGCCCGATTGATTGCTTCGAGGTGCTCCCGCCGAGTTGCTCGAGCCGCCTGCTACAGTGAGTGCGAGTTCCGGCGTGTGCAGCGATTCGCTTCCAATCCGAATGATTTGAGATGGAATTTTAAATCTCCCGGCGCGTAACGGCAGAATTGTGTAGTTGTAACTGACGGTGCTTTTCACATCGAAATTGTGCATTTCGAATTGGCGCGATGTCCCGGTCTGATGAATTTCGAGGCCGTCGATCGATATCTCCTGCGGTACGTTGGCGCTTTGGGCGCCGCTGACTTTGATTTCGAGCTGTACGGTTTCGCCGACCTGAGGCTCCGAATTGCTCAGCACGGCGGTTACGCTCGGCGATGCAGCAAAAGCACTTGCGCCACAAAACAAGGCGCTGACTAACACTAAAATGTGATTACGGGCTGCGGAGATATACATCTTACATCAAACATCAAACCTCAAACATCAAACTTCCCCTTACCAGTCATTATAGACACGGCGTCTGACCCTCCGTTCATCAAGCTGAACCCGCGCTTCTTCGTCTTTCATCGACTGTAATAACAACTCCGCCTGCTTTTCAGTCATCTGGCCCTCTTTCTCCTGATCAGCTTCAGCGAATGCAGCGCCTTGTTGAGGTGGCTGTGGCTGATTTTCTCCGTTCGCGCCTTTGATCTCGCCCGCCAATTTCTTTTGCGGCGAACCTGCCAACGTTGGTGAAGGCGATGCGTTTTGCTCGTTTCCTTCGCCTTCACCTGGCGCCGGTGTCGGCGCCTGGTCGCCAGTGCCAGGAGTTGGCGATTCCTCAGCCTGCTCCTGTTTGCCTGATGATTGACGGTCTTGCGCTGATTTGTTCTCTCCTTTTCCGGGAGACGGCGAAGATGAGGATTGGCCGGACTGCTGTTGATCCTGATTTTGATTCTCTCCAGGACTAGGACTTTCTCCGGGTTTCGATTGTTGCTGATTTTTTTGCGAGTCGTTCTTGGCCATCTGTTGCTGCTTCGATTGTTCGCCGGATTTTTGGTCCTGATTTTGACTCGATTGATTCTGTGATTGCGCTTGCTGGCTTTGTTGTTGTTGGTTCTGCTGCTGCTGATTTTGGTTTTGATCCTTGTTGTCGGAATTGTTTTGGGATTGAGATTGCTGTTGGTCCTGATTCTGACTTTGGCCGCCGCCCTGCTGCTGATTTTTTTTGTTTTGCTGTTGTTGCGGCGGTGGGGTTGGGGTCGGCTTTTTCTTCGGATGTTGTTTTAGCCGCTCGATTTTCTTTCTGACTTCTTCAAGATTCGCCCGAGCTGCTTCATTCTTGGGATTCAGCTGGAGGGTGGCCTCATAATGCGATGCTGCATTGGTCAGGTCCTTTAATGTCGTGTCGTTGGCCTTATCGAGATCGGCCCGTTCTTCCAAGGTGCGGCCGAGATTAAAATGACTGTTTTCCTGAAGGCGTTGATCGGGTGAAAGCAGCGCATCGCTGAACGACTGAAGCGCTTTGTTGTAGTCGTTCATTTTGAACGCAGCAGTTCCGGCGTCGAATTCGATTTTCTCCTTTTCCGATGAGTCCGGATGCGACTTAAGATCGTCCTGAAACTTCTGATATGCGTCCTGGTATTTGCCGTCTTGGTACAGATTCAGACCAGGCGCACTCGCGAATGCCGACCGTATCAAAATAAAGAGCACGGCCGAAGCCGGCACCGCCACTCTTGTCCAGCGTGGCAAGCGGGAGCGGGCTCGCACTTTTTTGCGTTCGCCTATTAAGATCGAAATCGTAAGCGCAATCAACGCCGCGGCCAGCGGCCATTCGTAGCGCTCGATTGGTCGCCGCGACAAGCGGGCGTCGATGTCAGCCGCTTTCATTTTCGCCAGCCCCTGCTGGTACAATTGCGCCATCGTTTGTGGTCCGTCACCGAGGTGAAGGTAGAAGCCGCCGGTTGCTTCGGCGATTTCGGTCAGTCGTTTTTCGTCGAGCTTCGATTTTACGACTTGTCCGGCCGAGTCCTTTACAAATGCGGTGCCTCCGTCGTCGGAAGTGATTGGAATCAACGAACCTTGCGGAGTGCCTACTCCAATTGTGAAAATCTTCACGCCGGTCTCGGCGGCGGTCTTGGCGACTTTGACAGCGTCGCCGCTCAATTCTTCGCCGTCGGTGAAAATGATCAGTGCGCGATTTCCGGCTGCGCTCTTGCCGAACGTCCGGATGGCGAGGTTGATCGATTCGGAGATATTCGTTCCGCCTTCAGGGATTGTTTTTGTATCCAAGTCGTTGATCGATTCGACCGCGGCTTCGTAATCAATCGTCAGGGGCGCCTGCAAAAACGCGCGACCGGCAAAGGCGATGAGTCCGACCCGATCGCCTTGCAATTGATCGACGAGATCCTGGGCTGCGAGCTTGACGCGCTCGAGGCGGTTCGGCTGCACGTCGTTTGAAAGCATGCTTCGCGATGTGTCGACCGCGAAAAGCAAATCGAGGCCCTTGCGTTTCACGTCTTCGTAAATGTAACCCCACCGGGGCTGAGCCAGACTAACGATCGCGAACCCAAGACCGAGCATGACGAATGCAAAGCGCACCAGCCGCCGGCTGCGGTTCACTGTCGCGGACAATTGTGGAAGTAATCGCGGCGAAACGAAGTCACGCAATCGCACCGCCGCCCGTTGTTCCGATCGCGCAAACAAAAGCGTGAGAACCGGAATCGCGAGCAGTCCCCAAAACCAAACTGGCGCGCCAAAACTCATATCGAAGAAGATCCTGAAGACTCGAACCTTGATTCTTGATCAGAAAATCCAGCATCCAGAATCCAGTATCGAGAATCGGCCAACGTTACCGTGTGTGAGATCAACCTTCTCATGGCAATTTTTTCCACACGGTTTGCGACAACAAAAGCTGTGCGACCAGCAAACCACATCCACTCATGACGCAAATCGGAAA
>JAJPJU010000341.1 GCA_021324035.1 Spartobacteria bacterium
AGCTCGAAGATTTTTCCCGACATCACGCCTTGGGCGATGAAGCTCACCTTCTCCGCGAGCGTGAATTCAGTCGGGTCGCGACCTTCCATGAATCGCGAAAACATTTGTTCCACCAGTGCCGCGCTGGGGCCGAGTTTTTCGTGGAACCGGTCCTGAATGAAACAGCCGAGGGTGTTGTAAAAGCCGTGGGAAAGGGCGAGGGGAGTTCCTCCGTGACCGTGCGCCTTGCAATTGCCGGTCCGAATGTGTTCGAGAAATGTTGTCGTTGATTTTGCCGCCGGGGTTTCGGTGTAGGCCGAAGCGATAAATTTCCCGCCGTGATCGTCCGAGCCGCCGACGAAAATCTTTTGCCACGGTTCAGGGTGAGTCGGCCCAAGGTTATGACGAGCGGCGAGTTCCTCGATCTTTTTTGGGGTTAACGAACCAAACAGCTGTTGGGCGAGCTCGCTCAGAAGCGCGTCGCGCAATCCGTTAATGCCCTCGAAATGTTTGAACAATAATATGAGTCGCTCGAGGTGGGTGGCCTCAAGTTTTCCGTTGATGCTGTAAAGCGGGTGAGCGACTGCGTGCGCGATGTTGGCGCCCGCCAGATATCGTTGCAGCGAGAAGATATTGTCGCGAACGATTGTGATGTCTGCGTGCTGTTGTTCGGTAATTCCCCAAACCAGAATATGAATCTTGCATGGGTCCTGCGGGAAATAGGTGGTGACTTGCTCGCTGATAAAGGTATTCGGCAAATCGCCAATCTGCAGACAGCCATCGATCGTGTCGTGGTCAGTGATCGTGACGAAATCCATCCCGCGCTCAGTAAGTTGCCGATGGAGTTCGCGTGGATCGGAGTAACTATCCGGAAAATCGAGCCGCCGAAACAGCCATTCCTCCGACCTCGCGCTGAAACGGGAGTGAATGTGAAGGTCACACTTGCTCATATATATTTAGAGCGCTCGCTTGATGCGTTGCTCGCCGATCCAGTCCTGATAGGTGATCGGCGTTCGAATACGAGCCATTTCACTAACAAAATCGGCGATCTGTCGCCAAATGGCCGGATACGAATAATCCGGAGGATGAATGCTTAAACGCACCAGCGTATTGTTTTTCAACACGCGACCGAGGGCTGCGTTCCAAGCGAGGCTGGTGGCTCGACGCCAGCCGTTTCGAACACTGTAGACCAGCGAACGCGCCGGAAAGACATGGCCAGAGCGCAGATCGACGACGTTTCGCAGATGAGTGGTGTATTCCATTTCCGCGTCGCGGGCTGCGCGCCTTCCCTCGTTGCTCAACAGCCACGCCGGCGCAACAAACCCTCGCGGTTTCAACCCCGCGGCCTTGAATTCATCGCGGCCGGCGGTGATTCGGCGAAAGGCTTCGTCATAACCGAGATCGTAGAACTCGCCTTCGCCTTGCGTGTAAAAACGAGTGACGATCGCATCGAAAAATTCTTCGCTGTCGGCTCTTGGTCGCTGGTGGAAATAACCGTGAAGGACGATCTCATGTCCCGCGGCTTCGAGTTGGCGCAGCCAGGAAACGAAAGTCTGATCCGCGGTCGACGCACCTTGATGATGATAATTCGGAACGACCAAAAGCGACGTGTGATGAACCCCGCGTTGGGCAAGCTCGGCGATCATTTTGCTGACAATCGCCCGGGTCACGGGCGCGACGTCATGAATCGAAACCACCAGAAAATCTTTGGTCGCGCTGGGTGTCGCGACGACTGGGAGGAATTGCGTGGCCGCAACCGAGGTCATTTCGCTAAATTTTCGACCCCGTTCTCCCTGTGAACAAGGGCAATTATTTCGCCATTTTCACGATAAAATCGAAGTCTTTGGCCGTTAGCGGCATTACCGACAAGCGGGACTGACGCACCAGGGCGATATTCTTGAGTGCCGGCTTCGACTTGATCTCAGCCAGGGTGACCGGTCGCGCCAGGGGTTTGACTGGAGCGAGTTCGACCGCGCTCCAATCTTCATCTTTGGCGGTTGGATCCTTGTAAGCGGTGCGAATTACTCTGGCGATCCCAACGACCGCCTTATCATCGCCGCTGTGATAAAACAGCACCTGGTCGCCTTTGGACATGCGACGGAGATTGTTTCGGGCGGCAAAGTTGCGCACCCCAGTCCAGCTCGTGCTGCCGTCGTTGACAAAGTCCGTCCACGAGTAATCGGACGGTTCCTGTTTCACGAGCCAGAAATTTTTCATTATGACATTCTAAACAAGGAACTGCGGTTTCCAAACCGCCGCGGCAACCTGGGAAGCACCGTTGGTTGCGCTAACGGATTCGACAAGCGCTGAGCTTTGTTTGAAGATCGACATCGTCATGGCGCGTTTGCCGTTTATCACATTCGAAGGGTCGGAAGGCTGTGGAAAATCCACGCAGGTGAGGCGGCTGACCGCCCGACTGGAAAAGGCGGGGGTTCCGTTTTTGATTACCCGCGAGCCTGGCGGGACCGCGATTGGAGAATCAATTCGTGACCTGTTGCAGTTCGCGCCGCAGAGCGCCAGCATGACGTCTGAAACCGAATTGCTTCTTTTTGAAGCAAGCAGAGCTCAACTTGTGCGGGAAGTAATTAAGCCGGCATTAAAAAACGGGAATTGCATCATCGCCGACCGCTTCTTCGATTCCACAACCGTTTATCAGGGAGTCGCCCGCAAACTGGATGAGAAAACGGTTTCCGAATTGAATTCTTTCGCCGTGGGAGATTGCATTCCGGACATCACGTTTGTTCTCGATGTCGATTTGAAAACTGCTCAGGCACGGATGAAAGCGCCCCGTCGTCCGGACCGCATGGAGATGCAACCGGAGGACTTCTACGAACGCGTAATCGAAGGTTACCGAAAACTGGCGGCAAGCGAGCCGAAACGCGTCGTGCTAATCGACGGCTCGAAATCCGCGGATGTGATCGAAGGGGAGATTTGGCAGTTGCTGACCAAGCGCTTCCCCGCGCTGACCGATACCTCAAACATCAAACATCAAACATCGAAAATCTGAGATGGCTTTCTCGAAAAAAACCGCGATTACACTCCTGCGACGTGCCCACGAAAACAATCGGCTCGGCCACGCCTATTTGATCTCCGGTCCGGTTGGAAGCGGCAAGCGCGATGTCGCGGCGGATCTTGCCAGTGTTGTGAATGGAACCGAAGCAGGCGACGTGTTTTCCTCCAAGGCCCGCGAAATTTTCGTCGCGGAGCCCGAGTCGAAATCGCGTAGAATATTGATCGAGCAAATCCGCGAGCTCGAGCACGGATTGCAAATGCGCGCGCTGGAAGGACGGCGCAAGGTGGCAATCATTGCCGAAGCGGACCGTTTGCAACCCCAGGCCGCAAACGCGTTTCTCAAAACCCTGGAGGAGCCACCAAGCAATTCGCTGCTCTTATTGTTGAGTTCTTTACCTGAAGCGTTGCCGGACACAATCATGTCGCGTTGCATTTCCATTCCCCTCACGCCAAATGGTGAGGAGATTGAAATTCCCGAACGAAGCGAGCTGGTCGAGCTCCTTCGCGGCGCGGCCCGCGACAAGAGCTGGGGACTTCAACAGGCTTATCGGTTGCAACAGGGAATGCAGAGCTTGCTGAATCGTATCAAGCAGAAGATCAAAGCCGAGAACGATCAGGCTTTGGAAAAGGAAGAGGAACGATATCGCAATGCGACCGACGGCGCATGGCTGGAAGATCGCGAGGAATATTACAAGGCGCTGACGGAAAGTCTCTACATTCAGCGGCGCGCGATGTTGATCGAAGTATTGCTCGAATTTTGGTCGGACGTTCTTCGCGCCTGCACCGGAGTCCGGCAACGCAATTTACCGGAGGCGAAAAAAGAAACCGAGTCGCTTGCCGATCGTTTTGATGTTCCGGCTGTGTTGCGGCGAATCCAACGGCTGGAGGAATTGCGTGACAATCTTGGACGCAATATTCAGGAAGCGCTCGCCTTCGAAGTCGCCTTTCTCGAAGTCTTCGCTTCTTAAATCGCCTGCCGCGGAGTTTTTTTAGACTTTCGAATAGCCTCGCGCGGGTAATTCGTATTCGAGTCTTCGAAACGCAGTCGTTCGCGTGATGAATTGCCTTTGGAGTGATTGGACAAAAAGAAAGGCGGCGAGAAAGCGGTCGCAGCGGATTGTAACGCTCGCAGCTTCGTCTTTGGCTAACCTCTGATATAAAAAGGCTCGACATCACCGTGACGATTGAGAGACTCCGCGCCGATTACGTTATCCCGAGATTTCATGCGTCTTCAGCCGGGCTGAAAAAGTTCGTGGGGCTGATTCGGCGTTAAATCCCCCCGGGTCACGCAACAAGAAACCTACTCCACCCACACATCATGATTACAAAACCATCAGGTTACTCGAATCGGTTCGCATTTTTATTCTGCTTTGTCTCGCTCAGTCTGATCGCTTTCGCGTCACTTGTACCGGCGACGTTGGCACAATTGCCGGCACCGCCGCCTGACGGAGGATATCTCGGAGACAATACGGCCGAGGGCGATAAAGCCTTGTTCAATGTCCACATCTCGACTGGCAATCTTATCGGCTTCGGCAACACAGCACTCGGATTCCAAGCACTCTTTGACGACAAGTCCGGTAGCTTTAACACAGCTGTAGGGCTTTATGCGCTTCAGCACGACCTAGCTGGTGACAAGAACACTGCATTGGGCTGGTGCGCCTTATACAGAGCACAAGGCAAATTTAACATCGGAATTGGTGAGCACGCAGGGGGGAATGTTGCGTCTGGCGACTACAACATCGACATCGGCAACCAAGGCGGTTCAATGCCAAACACGCCCGTAACGGAAAACAACACCATTCGTATTGGGGACAGCCATCAGAGTCGCACCTTTGTCGCTGGTATCAGAAATACTACCTCCTTGAGTAACACGCTGCCTGTCGTGATTGACTCAAATGGCCAGTTGGGTGTCGGAAATAATACTGGGGGGACCTTAGGAGGAGGTGAAAATCTGAATGGTAACGGCGCCACGCAACATAACACGGCGGCTGTAGGAGTTCAGGCCCTTGTCAGTCTTTTGCCCTCATCAGCCGGTCTAAACAACACCGCCACCGGTTGGCAAGCCCTAAACAAAAACACAGACGGTAATAACAACACGGCGACTGGCTCGTTCGCTCTGAACGCTAATACAACCTTACCAAATCCGAATGGCGGCTTCGATTCCGGCGGCGGCAATACGGCCACAGGGTGCTTGTCGCTGGCCAGCAACAAAACTGGCTATGACAATACGGCCACTGGAAGCGAAGCGCTCTCTAATAATATAATTGGTGCGGAAAACGTCGCAAACGGATCTCAGGCGCTCTTTTACTCAACCGGCGACAACAACACGGCCATCGGAAGTTACGCGCTAATGAGCACGACCGGTGGCTACAATATCGCCTTAGGTTTCAACGCTGGTGTCAATTTGAAAACAGGAAATAGCAATATCGACATCGGAAACACCGGTTTTGTTGCCACAGCAAACGAGTCACATACGATCCGCATCGGAACGAAACAGTCCGCACAAAATATTGGACTTGGTGAACAGAACGCCACATTTATCGCCGGAATCTGGAACCTCAATGTTGCAAACAGTTCTCCGGTCTACATCGATCCAAACGGCCAGCTTTCCGCTCCCGGTTCGTCGAATCGCTTTAAAAAAGATATTCTTGCGATGGGCGAGGGCAGCAATCTCATTTTTGCGCTTAATCCCGTCACATTTCATTACAAAGGTGACAATACCAATATGCCGCAGTTTGGTCTCGTGGCTGAAGAAGTCGAAAAGGCAGACAAGGACCTCATCATTCGAGATGCTGACGGAAAACCTTACGGTGTTCGTTACGACGCTGTGAACGCGATGTTGCTGAATGAATTCCTCAAAGAACACAAGAAAGTTCAGCAGCTCGAAACCGCGCTCGCCGCTGTGAACAAGCGGCTCGCGGAGCAGGATGCGAAGATCGAGAAGGTAAACGCAAGGGTCGAGTCGAAGAGGCCGACGGCTGAGTTAGCGAGCGATCAATAGAAATCATCGAACAAGACTTGTAATTCCAGCGAAGTTGGGGAATCTCTGAAAGTTCCCTGCAATGGCGAAAGCATCGGCACTAACCGACACGCGGCTCATCAAACCGTTCATGACGACGTGTCGCGGCGTTTTGTTCGAAGGCGACTGTCTTGAAGTGCTCCGCAAGCTACGCGGGGGAATCGTAGACTGCGTTTTTGCAGACCCGCCATTCAACATCGGCAAAGATTACAAGAACAACTTCGACGACAACGTTGATCGCGGCGTGCGGCATTTGGAAAAATGCTGACATTGCTGGACACCTTTCGAAACCATTCAATTTGAGCCAGGTCAAAGCGGCGATTCTGGCTGCAGTTGAGTCACACCGGGCTGTGGCTCTTTTCTGATTGAAAAATCCGTGACGGATTAACCGCGTGCTTGCAGAAATCGTCTTGATCGCGTGCAATAGTCCGCGATGAGGTTTGAGAATCAGAATGCGATCGTCACTGGTGCGGGACGGGGGATCGGCCAGGCGATCGCGCTGCGGCTCGCCGCCGAAGGCGCCCGGGTTGCCTGCGTCAGCCGGACCGAAGAAAATGCAAAGCGGATTGCCGACGAAATAAATTTGATCCGCCAGTGCGGCCCTGACAGTCCCAATTCGGCAAAACATTACGCCGTCGACGTTGCGGATCATCCCGCAGTCCAAAAGATCGGCGCTCAAATTCTCCAAGACTTCACCAAGATCGACATCCTGGTAAACAACGCCGGGGTGACCCGTGACGGTCTCGCCATGCGGATGTCGGTTGAAGATTGGGATGCCGTCATCAACACAAACTTGCGCGGCGCGTTCAATTTCACGCAATCGATCATTCGGGGCATGATCAAACAACGCAGCGGCCGAATCATTAACATTACTTCTGTAATCGGCTTAATAGGCAATGCCGGCCAAACAAATTACGCGGCGAGCAAGGCCGGTTTGATCGGCTTTACCAAATCGTTGGCGCGGGAGCTGGCCAGTCGAAGCATCACCGTCAACGCGATTGCTCCGGGATTTATTACCACGGACATGACCGCGGGGCTCTCCGACGAAATCAAAAAGACAATTCAGTCACAAATTCCGCTTGGCAAAACCGGCACATCAGAGGATGTCGCGAACGCGGTCGCGTTTCTGGCATCGGCGGAAGCGAGTTACATCACCGGCCAGGTGTTATGCGTTGATGGCGGAATGGTGATGTGAGTCCCGCTGTAGCGGCGGTCTATGACCGCCGACTC
>JAJPJU010000260.1 GCA_021324035.1 Spartobacteria bacterium
ACCGGGCTGTTTGTGGAGAGCGGCTCGATACCCTGGGATGCCGCACCGAATCCAAGTGCATTTTATTCCACGGAGATCGCGGCCCACCGCCGCTTTGTCGAATCTGTCGTGATGCAGTTGACGGACGTTGTGTCGCGCAAAGTTCACCCAAACGCGGGTACTTTCGACATTGAACTTCCACCGAGTGGACCGCCGGGGATTGAGTGTCGTTCCGGTGGAACGACGAACAGCCACATGTTGGTGTTTACGTTTACCAACAATGTCTCGGTCCGCAACGCGACGGTCATGGCGGGCACCGGCAGCGTGACAAACTTCGTGGTGGTTGGAAACGTTGTGACAGTAAATCTCACGGGCGTCACCAACGCCCAGACCATTACCGTGACGTTGAGCAACGTCAGTGACGGAACGAACACGAGCGACGTCGAGGCAGCGATGGGCGTGCTGACTGGCGATACCAATCACGACAAATTTGTAGACTCGATCGACACCAGTCAGACGAAATCGCAATCAGGAAAGCCGGTAACGGCTGCGAATTGCCGCGAAGACGTCAATGTCGACGGTTTCATCGACGCGGTGGATGTTGCGTTAGTAAAATCCAAATCCGGAACCGCGTTGCCGGGCGTCAATGCGACATCGGACGAAACGCAGCCGGCAAAAGTTAATCCGTTGCCGCTTCCAGCCGGCGGAATGGACGGGACACGCGGATTAAGGGCGCATAAACTTCAGAAGAATCGATGAAGCGTTCTCTTCCTTTCATACTCATTGCAGCAGTTGCTATTGTGACGGTCAGCTCGGGAGCATTGCTCTATCGGTCGAAACGGGCACATATCGAAGCGGGCGCGACCGCGAATGGAACTCAGAACCTGAAGCCAGAACATGTTCGTGGCGAAGCCGACGCGCCGGTGACTCTCGAAGAATTTGCTGATTTTCAATGCCCATCCTGTGCGATGACGACGATGCAATCGATTGGCCCCATGGAGAAGAATTTCGGGGAACGATTGCGGGTCGTCTTCTGGCATTTCCCGCTTCCAAATCACAAACATGGACGCGAAGCAGCGATTGCAGCCGAAGCGGCTTCTCGCCAGGGAAAATTTTGGGAAATGCACGACCTGCTTTTTGAAAAGCAAGGCGACTGGAGCAAGGCTCCTGATATTCACCCGGTATTCGAAGAGTATGCGCAACAGCTGAAGCTCGATGTAGACAAATTCAAAAAAGATTGTGAGAGCCCCGACGTTGCCGCGGCGGTCGATAAACAGCACGAACAAGGCGAAACGCGCGGAGTGAAGAATACGCCCACCATTTTCATCAACGGGCGCGAGCTTCCGCCTCCGTTCAATCCTGAACGCATCCAGGAAGCGATCGACGCAGCCATCGCGGCGAAAAACTCCTGATCGCAAATTCATGGACGCGAATGTTGCAACAGCGAACGATCGGTTCGAACGGATTCGCATCATCCTTCTGATCGTCATCGCGGTGATTGCGCTCGCCGGACTTGCGGATGCGACATATCTAACCGTATCTCACATGGTCGGTGACGAATCGGTTTGCGGCGCGTCGCAGCCGTGTTCGGTTGTTCTCGGCAGCAAGTATGCTGTTATCGCCGGCATCCCGACGGCGGGGTATGGAGTGTTTGCATACTTCAGCGTATTCAGCGCTGCGACTTTGGCAGCGTTCGGTTATGAGCGCGCTCGAATATTTCTAATCTGGCTCGTGATCGCAATGTTTTTTGCGACCCTCTGGTTTTTGTATCTGCAGGCTTTTGTCCTCCACGCGTTTTGTCCGTTCTGTTTGTTTTCGGCAGCAGTTACGTTTTGCCTGGCTGGTTTGACGTTGGCCCTGCCGCCGGTGCGCTAGAAAGAAAAGTGAATACATCTGGGGCGCAAATAAAATTAAACGCGGCCCCGCAGAGGAAACGAGTAAGCCGGATTACAGACTTACCACCTGGGCACCACTGGTAATGTTGACCTGTCCGCCAAGCGCCAGCCCATAAACTTTGCCGCCGCTAGGATCGATTGCGTTTTGCTGCTTTTCCGCAATCGATTATTGAAATTCCCGCTACCCGCTCGCGTAAGATTTCACGCCTTCATGAATCTCAGTCAATAAGTCGTGCAAACCGTAGCGCATTTGCCAGTTTGGATAATGGCTTTGAAACTTGCGAACGTCGCTGATCCACCAGATATGATCACCGATGCGGTTGGTTTCTTCGTAATCCCAGTCTAGTTTTTGACCGCTGATTTCTTCGCAAAGATCAATCGCTTCCAAGATTGAGCAATTCGAATGTCGACTCCCGCCGATGTTGTAAACTTCGCCCGCCCGCGGTGCCCGGACGAAATGCGCAATTGCTTCGACCAAGTCGACACTATGCATGTTGTCGCGAACTTGTTTTCCCTTGTAGCCAAACACGCGATACGGCCGCCCCTTTACGGTGCACATCATCAGGTAGGAAAGAAATCCATGTAGCTCGGTGCCCGCGTGCGCGGGGCCTGTCAGACACCCTCCGCGGAGCGCAACCGTCGGCATTCCGAAATAACGGCCATATTCCTGAACGAGAAGATCGGCCGCAGCTTTCGACACGCCGAAGAGCGAATGTTTCGTCTGATCGATGCTCATCGACTCCGAAATTCCCGGTTCGTACTCATGCCCGGGTTCAATTTCCCAACGCTTCGGCAATTCGCGCAATGGCAAACGATTCGGGGTATCGCCGTAAACTTTGTTGGTCGATAAGAATATAAACGGCGCTTCCGGGCAGAATTTTCGGGCTGCTTCGAGCAAATTCAGCGTGCCATTCGCATTCACTGTGAAATCAGTCTGCGGCTCGCGCGCCGCCCAATCGTGCGACGGTTGCGATGCGCTATGCACCACTGCGGAAATATTCTTCATGTATTCTTTGAAGAGATCGTTGACGCCACGTTCGTCGCGAACATCCACATCGTGGTGCTCGTAGGCGGGAACTTTTTTAATCAAGTCCCTTCGCGTGCATCGGGTGGACGCCTCTTCGCCAAAAAACTGCGCCCGCATATCATTGTCGATTCCGACCACGCGGGCGCCGTCACTGGCAAAATGCTTGACCGTTTCCGATCCAATCAAGCCGGCGGATCCTGTAACAATAATCGTGCGCGTCATTCGCTAGGGAGCGTGGAGGAATTCTGCAAAGATGGCGGACAAACACTGGAGATCGAACTCAATATTTCGATCATTCGGTATCACATTGAGATGACTTCATGAAGGTACCTTAGACACCACGGTAGTTTGCGTTCACCATGTTACCAGTCGAGTCAACCCATAGCCCGGATCCGAAAGAGTGGCTTTACTTTTGAGAATCGTAGTTTGCGCTCGCCGAAAGTGGGTGTGGAATCTACGAAGATCGTTCCTCCACTTCGAACTCTTTGTTCATGAGTTAGAGCGTCGGCGAAAGATCTTGTTGGCTCTCGACAAAGCCGGTTGCGACGTCTGGCGCTTTCTCAGATTCTGTTGCCGGGTCGAATGTTGCGAAGCGCGTGAATAAAAATGCGCCCTTCCTTTCCCGGATAAAGCCGTTCATCGCAGGAACCGGCGGGTTCGGTCGTTCCGGCAGCGGATTCTTTTCTAATCGCAACGAACCGCTGTTTCGACTCATCCGTATTCGATTTCTCCAAATGCCACCCGGAGAAGGCCGTGCACTTCCCCGGGGTAAGTTTCTCGACCATTTCAGCATCAGGAAAATACGGGTCTCGACGGAAAAAGTGATCAAATCCTCCGCCAGGTCGTCAAACTTTTAGGAGGGAAAAAATAGGTATTATGAAAAGATTATTACTACTAGGGACGATTGGGGCTGTGGCGCTGACTACGACGGTTCAAGCCCAATCGGTTGAACAAAGACGAGTGTCGCGGCCACCAGTTTCGGCGCGAAGTTCTGTCAACACACGGACCGCGGTTGCGCCGTCGACTAATCGGACCGTGGTAAGAAACTACCAGAACGGCGGCCGGTATTACACCGGCGGAACCCGTTATTATCGCGGCGGCCGGTATTACGGCGGCGGCTATTATAATGAGCCGGTCGTTTCAGTCGGCTTTGGCGGATATTATCCCGGCTATTATGATTACGGGTACGGTTATCCGTACGCGTATGGCTACGGCTACCCGTATAATTACGGTTACGGGTACACTTATCCGTCCGATTATTATTACGGCGATCAGCCGACAGGCTACACCACTACGACATACCGAGCGTCCGCTTACGGCGATCTCGCTTACGACGATAACATCGTCGTAGCGGTTCAAGAGCGCCTGAAACGG
>JAJPJU010000072.1 GCA_021324035.1 Spartobacteria bacterium
ACTTTCCACTGTATTGCTACAGCGAAAAGTCCCGTCCGACTTGCATGTCTTATCCACGCCGCCAGCGTTCGTTCTGAGCCAGAATCAAACTCTCCGTTAAAAACGGTTCGGTCCTCGTGAGAGAACCGAAAAGTTTGCGTCGAACCCCGCTAAGGGGCCGACAAAATCTGACCATTCGATAATCTGTTCCGGCCCGTAGGCCGAAGCAGGTTCGTCCGATCTGTAATCTTTTTATCCAAAGAAAATCAACAGATAACGCACAATTCAATTTTCGCTGACTTCATATCACTCCGAAAACTTTCGGAGCCAAACTGTCAAAGATCGACATCCTCTCCCCGGTACAAAGCAAAATACGACCCTCGTCATTTACTTGACCAGCGTCGGCTCGCTTCGAGCCAGAGGAGAACAACCCCGGAAACACCGGGACCGCTTATCTGCGGGGCACCAAAGTAGTCGAACTCTTACGGCCTGCAAGTGCGAAATCGCAGATTTCCCCAAAATGTTGAGGCGGCTGTCACCAGCCGCCCCAAAATCTGCCATTAAATATGATCGCCGATCTTCGACTTGTGACGTCTGGGATGGCAAAGCCGCCTACGCTTTGTCGTAAACCGCTGTGGTGTGAACCTTTTTGCCTTTCGGTCCCATCCCAGTGGACGTAACCGTGCGGCTCTTGCCGTCCGGCGCCACCATAATCTTGCCACTGGCTACGACTTTCCCGCCCTTCTTTACCCAATACTCCATCGTTCGATCGTCGACTTTTCGATAACCCCGGGCATCAGAATCCGGGTCTCCGGTCACCGGATAATCTTTTCCGTCAAACGTGCCGACCCATTCATCATGACTCGGTTTCCCTTTGGCGTTCACGCCGTCGATCGTGACCTTCGTCCTAAATGGAAATGACATTTCGTATTTAACGGTGTCGTTTCGGCCCATCCCCCGGCCGAGATGCGATTTCTTCGCATTCAATTTCCAAGTCCCATCGAATGCGCTGCCGAAACAGAGCGCCCCTGCCGCAAGCCAAACCGCGAGAGCTACTAAAGTAGTTTTTGATTTCATGGCGGCAGATGAAGCCGGGATTTCCTCCGGGCGTCAATCTTTTTCGGAAAATCGCGAGTCGTGGGGATTTCTGCAGACGGCGGACCTAGCGGCTCGTCACCCGTCACATGTCACGGGTCGTTTCCCTCTACGCCACCACTTCTCGGTTGAATCCGCGGGCGCGTTCTTCTTCTTCCACATGATAACGCTGGCGCGCGTTCATGATGCTGGCCCGTCCGAGATAACCGAGCACTCTTCGAGGATTCGCACGATCGACCACCGGCAATCGGCCGATATCGTGTTTCAACATCAGAGCGATCGCGTCATGGAGGGTCTCGTCCGGAAACGTCACGACTAATTTCGTTGAGCCAACTTCTTCAACTGTCAGGCCTTCGTCATCGCGGCGGCCAAAGGCCCGGACAACGTCGCCGCGCGTAATGATACCGATCAAATCGCCATTCTCGTCGCCGAGGAAACTCGCTTGCTTGGTGCACACCAGGGGATCGCCACTCGCGATCCGTGCAGAATAGCGTGGCAATGGTGTTTTCGCCGGAATCAATGGAATGTCTTTGTCCATCACATCGGAAACGCGAGCGAGTTCGAAGAAATCGACGCTGTATTCCCGCGCAATGTGCTGGCCGCGTCGCGCCAGCTTTTCGGTGAGAATGGATCGGCGCATCAACAGGACCGTCACCCCCAGGGCTGCCGCGCATCCGCATAATAGTACAGGCAACGCATTCAGATCGTGGGTGAGCTCAAGCAGGAAGAAGATTCCCGTCAGCGGCGAACGCATTGTGCCGGACATCATTGCCGCCATGCCAATCATCGCCCACAGGCCGACGTCACCCGTTGGCAAAAATTGCCCGATTGCCGCTCCGAGCGCGCCGCCAATAATTAGCAACGGCGCTAACACGCCACCCGAAGTTCCAGATCCAAGGGAGATCGCCCATACCAGTGCCTTGGCAGCGACCAAACCCAGCAGCGCCGCGCCGAGAATTTTTCCGGCCAGCAATTCGCCGATTAGATCGTAACCAACACCCAACACCCGCGGATCGATCCAACCGCCGATTCCGACAAACAGTCCGCCGATTGCCGGCCACCACATCCAATGAACCGGCAGTTTTTGAAACGCGTCTTCGAAGAAATAAACTATCCCGGTCAGGATCCCGGAGCCAAAGCCAGCGGCGATTCCGATTCCGAGCCCTGCGATAATCGGCCAAATTCCCAACGCGCCATGCGGAATAGTTGGAAAAATCGGTCCCGCGCCGATCAATGGAATTCGCGTGAGGTATGCAACTAACGATGCGAGAGCGACCGGAATAAAACTGCGCGGCCGCCATTCAAACAACAATAGTTCGACCGCGAGAAGGGTCGCGGCAATCGGAGACGCAAACACAGCCGACATTCCGCCCGCCGCGCCCGCGACCAGTAGCGTCTTTCGTTCGGCCGCACTGAGATGAAATAACTGGGCGAGGATCGACCCACACGCGCCGCCGGTCATAATAATAGGGCCTTCCGCGCCGAATGGGCCGCCCGTGCCGATTGAAATCGCCGACGAAAGCGGCTTCAGAAGTGCGACCTTTGGTTGAATCACGCTGCCGCCGAGCAAGATCGCCTCGAGTGCTTCCGGAATTCCGTGACCGCGAATCTTCTCGGAGCCGTATCGGGCCATCAACCCGATGAGCAGCGCGCCCGCGACTGGAGCGAGAATCACCCACGCGCCGAGATGATGATGAACCAGCGAGCCGAGCTCAGGTGAATATTTTTGAAAGAATACCGCATTCGAAATTACCGCGATCAGCCACAAAAGCGCTTTCGCAACCAGCGCGCTGACGATTCCGATCGGCACAGCCAACGCGACGAGCACGAGGACGCGCGCGTCGGTTCGGAAATCGCCTAACAACGTTGCAGATGTTTTGACCCCTGACATAAGACTCAGCCGCGAAATGCGGCGAGCTTCTAATTTGGGAAACAATTGGCGAGCCGCAACTCTCTATCGCAGGAGTGATCAGGGATGAGACAAAATCTTCAACGCGAATCTCTGAGCTTGTCACAGGTCACTCGTCACTTTCCATCAGCCCAGGTGACTGCTGAACATGATTGCAAATCCAATAGTCAGCACCAGCAGACAAATGCCGGCGATCCACTGGACTGCGTAATTGCGTGATATCAGTCCGGCTACGCTCGGGACCAGGAAGACGATCGTCCCCAGGTTTTCTTTCACGAGAAGCGAAGTGTTTACCGTCTTCAAAAAGTCGAGATTAGCCAGGAGAGCCAGGACAAGACAGATGATGATGGCGCCGTAAAAATAACGGCGCTGGCCCCAGAAGAAACGTTCCAGATCAAGAACCCCTTCATCCGGGACCTTCGGTCCGACCAAGGCGCAAACCACGTAAAGGGAAATCGCGAACAAAAATTGAATCGCAATAGAGGCAATGTCCCAACTCGTGAGTGACCGGAGGTCCCAAAGCGACAGTCAGTTCACGAACACCAGCAAAATGGCATTGACCATGCCGAGTACGAGCAATCCGGAAGATTTTACTCGGTCTCGTGCAACGATGAGTTCCGCGATGCGCGCCAGTAGATGGGTTAACGCCAAGGCGTAAACGAACGAGAGCAGGGCAGTAACATGTTCGAAAGCCGACATCGAACAAAACTAGACAGGATTTGCCCGATTTTTACGAGACCCTAAATCATTTAAATCCTGTTAATCCCGTCAGGTTCGTGCCTTTCAATTGTTATTATCTCTTAGTTGCCTCTCGTAATCGGCCGCGTCGAAATGGCCTTTTGATTCGGCGATCAATCCGCCGTTATCGATCTTCCAAAGTTCGTAGCCGCTGATTCGAACGCGATTTCCTGTTTCCGCATGCGTTCCGGTCAACGTCCAATGAAACGCAGCCCTATCGCCGCGCGGCTCGAGCTTATCGAAGGACACGATCATGTCCGGAAAATCGCCCATGAAGCTCTGCGCCACTTCTGCGATTGGAGTCGCCGCTCCATCGTTCACACTGATCGACGCGTCTTTTACGTAGAAGGCGACTACCTTGTTCGGATCGCGACTACACCACGCTTTGGCATAGCTTCTCGCGAATTTCTCCAGCTCGTCACTTGTCACATGTCACTTTCTCCCCCGGCAGCGAAACCTCGCTCAAATTAAAAGCTGAGAATGCCGTCGGTTTCTTGCCTTTCGCGATGATCTCGCGAACGAGCTGATCAAATTCTTCGGTATGCCAATGTTTCCGAACTTCCCACCATTGTTGCACCCCAGGATAAGCAATCAGATCGGTCATCGTTCGCTCGATGGCGCGCCATGATGAGCCAGTCAGGATTCGTTGCGCATGTGAGAAGTACATTCCTTCGAAGATGTTCAAAAGACGATTGAAAAACGCGCTGAAGCGGAGTTTCGATACCGAATCCAGATCGTTGAAGGAATCTGCGCCGCGGAGAAAGATCGCCGCCATCTCGGGATTGTTGTGCAGCGATTCGGTCAGCGCTCCCCATTGTTCGGTGAGCGCGTGGACGGCAGCCTGTCTCCGTTCTTTGGTCTGTTCGCGAATTTGAACCGCCAGGTAAATTAAGGACGGAATCCCGACAAAGACCGCTGCCAGTTGCCCGACCGCCGCGATCATTTCCCAGTTCATGATGGCCGGTTCCTCTCGCTCGAGTACGCCGGAACGTAAGGTCGCGTTTTTCGATAATTCGTGATTTGCATCGCGAGCCATTCGCACCATTCCAAGAATTCAGCTTCGCCCGTCCGTTTCCGCCGTTCTTCCGACCAATTCTTCGCGCGCGACCAAAAACCGAGAATAGCGCCGCCGGCGAGATCGTTGACGATTTGCAGACCGACCATTCCATGAGAAACCATGTAGCCTGTTACTTCGAGTCGCAGACCAAATTGAAAAATCTGACGCTTTGCTTCCGCATCTAGATTGTCGATCGCCGCCGCCGAAGCACCTTCCGGAATCTGGCCGAGCAATTCCAAAATTCGTGCGGAATTCTCGCTCAACGCCGTAGTTTGAATCGCAGTCACAGCGGCCTGTTCGCGGCGCGCGCGATTGGCGGCGCGCACCTGCAAACCTGTAAATATCAAAGCGCCGATCAGCGTGACGGCTGAAACCAGATTGAGCGCGCTGGAGAGATCAAAATGCATTGGCCGCTATCCTAGCGATGACAGGTCGGCGGACAGAAGCCAGAAATCCGGCGAGGCCCTTACTTCGACGTCGCCGGAACAATCACCGTTCTGGCGTGATCAATGGAATGCTGAAGTTCGTCGAGGGCGCCGTTGATTTGCGCCGCATCAAGATCAGCAACCCGCAACGCTTCGGGAGGGAATCGGAGTTTTCCGTTGCGTGCGAATTCGATCAGCGTCGGAATTTCGGCCGCTAGGTGATCCGAGACGCCGATGATCTCGGCTTCCTTGTTAATCAACTCCGTATAGGGAAAAATCGACATCGGCTCTTTGGTCAATCCGACCAGTCCGGCGCGGCCGAGAACGCCGAGACATTGGACCGCCTGCTGCATTGTTTTCGACGAACCGACTAATTCGAGCGAAACATCGACGCCTTTTCCGCCGGTCACGTCGTTAATCTGTTCAACCGGGTCACCGGCCTTTGCATCAATCGCAACAGCTCCAAGTTGTGATGCGGACTGAAGTTTCGCCGAGTTAACCTCAACAACGTAGATTTCGCCGCAATCGAAAGCTCTCGCCAATTGCAACGCCGAGAATCCCAAACCGCCGAATCCGAAAATCGCTACTGACTCGCCGGGCTTAAGTCGCGCCTTGTTCAAGGCGTGAAGCGCGGTCGCCGACGAGCACATCATGATCGCGCCCACTTCGAATGAAATCTCATCCGGCAATGCGAGCGCGTTTCGAGCCGGAACTTTGATGAATTCGGCATATCCACCGTCGCGATGTTTGCCAATCATCTGAACGGTTGTGCAAAACTGTTCCAAGCCCCGCGCGCAGAACTCGCACTCTCCGCAGTGTACCAAATAATGTAGGCAAACTCGGTCGCCCGACGCGAGGCTCGCCACCTCCGCGCCAACTTCTTCCACCGTGCCCGCGACTTCATGGCCGAGCGTCACCGGTAAATTGTCGATCTTGGAAATGCCTGCGCGATAGTGCGCGTCCGAGTGACAGATTCCAGCGGCCGCGACGCGAATCAAAGTGTCCGACGGACCGATCTCCGGAATCGGAACGTCCGATTGCTCGAGCGTATTTCCGGTTCGAATGAGACGCACCGCTCTCATGGATCTTTGCCTCCGGCTCGTCTGAAAATCGTTTCCATTACTTGATCGCGACAATTCCGGTATGCGTCGCTGGTATTCTCAACAGTTACGTCGGGAGCAATTGAGTCGACCGCCACGCCATAGAACTTGTCCAGAAAATAGCAGTCGCTAAACCAGCCAATAGGATGCTGGAAATCGTGACGCGCCGTGGATACATAGGCCTTCATTCCGGTTGCTGGAAGACTTACCAGGAATCCTTCAGCCCGAAACTGCAGCTCGTCTCCCGCGGGTTGCCCGACAATCGTGACGTTGTCGCCAAAATGTTTCAATCGGGCGCTCGCGATTAGTCCGGCAGAGAATGTGTTCGGACCAGTGATAAGGAAAATATTTCCGCTAGCCGGTAATTTTCTGGGCAACTGACGAGTAAACTTTGTCGTGAGGTCGTAGCCGCCACCCCAGTTAAATCTGAAATCGATTATTACATTCTTTCGCTGGCGCTGTGTTATGAGCGTTAACGAATCTTCGCCGAACTGCTTTAGCGATATGTTGTCGTCGTTGATACTGCCATTCATTCGGACATAGATCGCATCAAATTCAGGCAAATCGCGGAGCAACAGCAATCGTTGGGGATCCTGAAGATAGAGGGGCAGGGGATTTTCGATGCTAAGCAGTGTTTTCCATCCGTTGGTTTTGAAGCTGGTGTCGCTGGGTAATTGATGTTCCCATTCCCAGAAGGCGTCAGCGGGCAAAACGTCACGGTCGGCTTCTAATGAGGAGGAGGATTCTTTTCCGGTTGGATCGACTGTGATGAGAGACACGGCGAAGTCGTTGACTTGACCTCCGAGAAAAGCAATGGCGGCTGGCGCCACCAAGAAGTACTCACTGCGGTATCGGAGCCAGGAATTATTACCTGCCGCGAGCTCCGTCATTTGTTCGAGTAGTTGTTCGGGCCGCTTTCCTCCAATCGCGAGAATCTTTGAGCCAACAAGACGTGGCCACTCGGGCCTGGCTTTTACGACGACCAGCCCGTCGGAAAACCAATGCACCCGAATTGGTAATCTGTGAAGCCGGGGTTCAGTCAGGGTCGAGTGCGCATTTTTCAGCTTGGCCAATGCTCTGGCCGCGATAATTGATGCCGTGTCCGCATTCGCTGGCGGCGTCGCCGACAGGGTGCGAATGGTCTTTTGGAATTGATCCAGCACGTCGTCAGTCACTCCGCGTTCGTTGTCGCGCACAACTTGTCTCAGGTATTCGAGATCGGTACTGGGAGTTGCAGGTTGGGGACGGGCGGGAAGCTTCGGCCCGCGCATGACGGTAATCATTTGCCACCCGCCGATTGATAGAAACGCCGTGACAATCAGCGCGGCCAGCGTGGCCATCGAACCTAGACAGCCTAGAACTTTTCGCATGCGAGTGCGTTGGTCCGGCTAATCACTGTTCTCAAGGGCGTCACTTCACCTTTGAGATGCACTTTGCCGGTAGATTGGATTCAACTCACTGACGCTAACAGCCGAAACTGAAACTCGGAAGTCAGCCATGGACAAAGACGCGTTTACAATTGCCTCATCAGCGGATCAGGACGTCGAGCTTTTTGGCGTCGAGACCCGCTTCGCGATAATGTTTCCGGGTCAATTCGAGAAGCGTGAAGCCATCCTCGTAAGCGGCAAAGTTACCATTCACCGCCTTATCTAAATAGATGAGGCCGCCTCCAACCACGAACAGAGTTACCATCGGTTCCGGGGAATCGTCAGTAATGACCAGGGTATGCGCTTCCCCGGCGGGCTCGTAAATATAAGTGCCGGGCTTCGCGATCCAGTCGTGTTCCAAATATCGCCAGTGACCGCGCATCGTGTAGCCGTGAACGGTGCCGACATGATAATGCGTCCCGACCATTGAGCCGGGCAGTCCCTTCAACACAACGCTGAATCCACCGCTCGTGACGTTGAACAAACAAGGCTGAAACCAGATGCCCTCGGCGTACGGCACCCACAAACGATCATCATCGAGATCAATGTTGGTAATGAAATGATCGCGACTCCGCAAACTCGGCGCCAGCCCATCAGTGTGACTGTTGAATGCAGTTATTGGCATGTGACGACCTTCTCAGGACATCCCGAAAGCAGGAAGACAAATAACTGATATTCGAAGGCCAAGGCGGCCCAACTCTCAGCTTCCCAGCTTGTCACTGGTCACTTGTCACTTTTTCTCAGCGCCGGCCGGCACAGGTGAAGTTACAGGCGCGGGCGGCAGATCGGAACTGAACATGTCGATCGCACATTTCCAGGTGCCGTCCCTCTGCTTCCAGATTTCACAGTACTTGCCGTGATCTTTGCTGCCGTCTTTCATCGTTGTTTCATAAATTCCGGTCAGCACCGCCATTTCGCCGGAATTGGCCATTTCTATACGGGTTGGTTTCCATCTTATGTTGGTCAGCGAATCCAAAAATCCGCCCCAAAGTTTTCGAATTGCGTCTTTACCTGTGACCGCCGGTTCGTTCGGCGGCAGAACGAGAGCGTCCTCGGAATAGAATGACACCGTTTTGTCGAGATTCTTCGATCCCGCCGCGCTCGACCACGCGATATCGGCCTGGCGAACCGCATCATCATCGAACGCAGCAGCGAACGTCCGCGGAAAATTGCAGATGAACAAAATCGGAAGCACTACCAAAGCAACACCTGGGATCAGCCGTGTTTTCATCCCGTCATCGAAGGCTGGCCGGCTGCCGCTCGTCAACCCTTTTTGGGCACGAATTTCACTAATGCACACCAACAAAGGCTTCGTACAGAACATTCGTGTTAATTTGTGTAATTCGTGTCTAGTCTTTTCATGAAATCGATCGAACACAAACGCGCCGAATTTCGCCGGTTACACGAGAGGGGTTGCTTTGCCCTTCCAAATCCTTGGGATGTAGGCACAGCAAAATATCTGCAACATCTCGGATTTAAAGCGATCGCCACGACGTCGGCAGGATTCGCATTTTCACGCGGAGTGTCCGACGGCTCGGTGAAGCGCGACGATATGATCACGCACATTCGCGAACTCGTGGAAGCGACAGACATTCCGGTCAACGCCGATTTCGAGAACGGTTACGCCGACGAACCGAACTGGTGCGCTGAGAATGCACGCCTTTGCGCCGAAACCGGGGTCGCCGGATTATCGATCGAAGACGCAGCCGATCGCAAAGAATCACCGCTTTACGATGTCGATCTTGCAGTCGAACGAATACAGGCCGTTCGTGAAGCACTGCACGGCACCAATTGTTTGCTGGTGGGGCGGGCCGAGGGATTTCTCGTTGGCCGCGAAAACCTGGATCAAGTGATCAAGCGCCTTGTGAAATATTCTGAAGCCGGCGCGGACTGTCTCTACGCGCCGGGATTCAAAGATCGCGATAGCAACAAGGCGATCGTCGACGCGGTCGCGCCCAAACCGGTGAACGTTCTGATCGGTGGACCAGGTGGCCTGACCATGCGCGATGCGGAAGAGATCGGCGCGCGGCGCGTAAGCGTTGGCGGCGCATTTGCTCGCGCCGCGTGGGGCGGATTCGTTCGCTCGGCTAAAGAACTAATGGAGAAGGGGACTTTCGAGGGACTCAAACACGCGACGCCTTACCCGGATCTGCAGGAGCTCTTTACGTAAAACACGGCGTCTGGCATTTTCGCCCTACATTTGTAGGCCGTCTCTGTGAGACGGCTGCGACGGCTACACGCGCGCCCGGAACTGCTGCTTTCTGACGTCTGAAGGCTGACATCTGACCTCTGTCTGCCGGCCTCCGGCCCGGCAATTGCTCGCTCATATATATAATCAGCCGCCGGCAATCGGTCTTTTTCGCCCTCGCAGTCGCTCTCAGCGCACCCGCGATTTCCTGGCTCATTTGGCACGAACCTGATCACACCAAAACCGAGACGCTCGTGTCTGACGCTTACCGGCTCGACAAAATTTACCGGTCGATGCAGGGACCAATGTCGATCGCGAGCGGCATTCATGTCGCGAATAACACCGACAAATGCCCGGTGCAATGGATCACCGGTATTCAAGGCGAAGTCGTCGACGCCGACAAACAAACGCCGGTATCGCAGGAATTTTTCTGTCATTCCAATCTCACCTTTGCCGAACACAGCGGCACGCCGGATCGATACAATCGCGAGCTCGGCGGCAAAACCCATCTGGACTGGCGGCTGTTCACCCTGGCGCCCGGTCGATTGTCGATCCAACTGCCACCGGGATTCGGTGTTCCGGTTCCCGCCGACGCGCCGCTCGATTACGTCACGATGTCGTTAAATCTGAATGCGCGG
>JAJPJU010000225.1 GCA_021324035.1 Spartobacteria bacterium
AATCTTTTTATCTACCCGCCGTTCGAATTTCAGATCGTAGGCGCGTTGCTGACCAATTTTCATCTGCCGCGATCGACCTTGCTCATGCTGGTGAGCGCTTTCGCCGGCCGCGAATTTGTGTTGCGCGCCTACGCGGAAGCAATCCGCGAACGTTACAGATTTTACAGTTACGGCGATTGTATGCTGATCTTGTAACAGAGCCAGGCACGAATTACACGAATCGACACGAAGGACAGAAGAGTTCGGGATTTTTATTCGTGTAAATTCGGGTTCATTCGTGGTTAAAAGAAACGTGGATAAGACCGACCAACCTCGCGGCGAGCTTGTTATCCAAACCCTCGCGATGCCGAAAGATACCAATCGCGACGGAGACATTTTTGGCGGCTGGCTCGTTTCCCAGATGGATTTGGGCAGTGCGATTCTGGCCGGAAAAATCGCGAAGGGCCGTGTGGTTACGGTGGCGATCGACGGCATGGCGTTTCTGAATCCGGTGAGGGTTGGCGATACCGTCGCCTGTTATGCGTGGCTTGAAAAAATCGGGCGAACCTCGATGAAAATCTGCGTCGACGTATGGGTGACGCGTTATCGGACGGGCGACAGCGTGAAAGTCACGAGCGGCGTTTTCACTTATGTAGCTCTTGGGCCGGATGGAAAACCGACGCCGGTTAAACGCGACTGAGCGGCGTTAAGGGTGGGACGGCTGTTCGGGCTCTTGAGCCACGACCGGCTGAGATCCGGAAACCGTCATCGGCGCGACAACCGTGTCCGCGGAAGAAGGCGCGGACGCCGGTTGGTCGACGGGATCAAAAACGGACGGATAATTATTGGGTGAAACATCTTCAATACTCGTCGTCAACTGCGGCTCACTAGGTTGGACGTTCTTCATCTTTCGCTTCATATCGCGGTTGGCCGCTTTCTGAGCGCGGGCCATTTGTTTTTGCCGTTCCCGCATCTGCTTTGAGACGTAGTGACGATAGGCCCGTTCGCGGCGGGCTTGTGCGCTCATGGAAGAGCAACCGTTCAATCCAAACGCGAACGCGACGACCAGGCAAAGGGCTGAGATTTTCGTGGGCACGGGCCGTTTAAAAGCACAACCCGTGCGAGGAAGTGCGGGGACTGATCTTCAGTCGCCATGGCGGGTCGGTGACCCGCCGTTACCTAATAATGATCGCACCGCGTTCACCGCCCGCAGATAAATCCGGTGCTGCCCTCCCCGCAAGAGCTCCTGGGTCATCAAATCGACCGGATCGTTGCTTTGGGCCGGCATCATTTGCGGCTTCGCCGTTTCATTTTCACCGCTGCGCGAAACCTCCAGAAGATCGCCACACTTGGCCGGCTTGACGCAAAATTTTGTCTGTTGCGAATTCAATATCACTTCGCCAATGGGATTGCCCGATTTCTCCCGCAGTTCGATGTCGATCTTGCGATCGTTCGAGTCCAGAAACCGGCAGCTGCCGTTCATGTGCTGTTGATTCGTTTTCCACTTTAGCTGAGCGGCGAGCCAGCCGATCAAGAGAATCGCCGCCGATTTGTAACCGGGCCCAAAATTGACCGTGACGCTTTCCATTTTCGCGAAGTGATGATGCGACGCCGGATGATCGAAGAATTGAGCGAGCGCGTAACGGACTTTGTCGAGCCGGGTCCAATTTAAATCGCAAAGAACAATTCGCTGCCTGGCTTCCTGTTCCGCGGTTTCGACCAAGCGCATTTGCTTGTCGAAGTCTTTCCAGGTTTGGCTGTCGAAAATCAATCGATCGACCCACGCCCACAGCTGCGGATCCATGTCATTTGGAAAATCATCCTGCCACCAAAGATAAAGCGGAAGGTCGGAGTCGAGATGGGAAAAGACGATGCTGGGCAACTGTTTCGCGCATGGTCCCTGCAATGAAAACGAAATCTGTTCCGAACATATTTGTTTGCCGCCCTCACGGCTGACATGACAATGCGCGTTCACCCATGCTTCGATGCGATCTTCTTTCGATTCGGGAGTCGCACCAATGACCAGCGCGCGACAGCTATGATTTTCGGTGATCTTCGCGATCAGTTGCGTGTTCTTTTCAAGCGAGCCCGGCCGTTCGCTGTAAACGGCAAGATTAATCAGCGACGCGCGGGTCATGGCGCCTTCACCTTCCTGCCAAAGTTTCTTCAACTCGGCGCCGATGTCGCTGATCGTCACCGGTTGGCCTAACGAATACGTCCCGGAAGGCGGGGGCATGGTCAAAGTCTCCGCCAGGCGCGCCCGTCCCGGGCCAGCAGTTCATCGGCCTGTTCCGGCCCCCACGTTCCTGCCGGATAAAAGTAAAGTTCCGGCGCATCTTTTTTCGCCGACCACGCTTTTTCGATCGGATCAATGAAGGCCCATGCTTCTTCGACTTCGTCGCGTCGGGCAAACAACGTGGCGTCGCCACTCATCGCATCGAGCAACAATCGCTCATACGCTTCGGGACTGGCTTTGCCAAAAGTAGTGCCGTAATGAAAATCCATTTTCACCGGTTCGATCCGGAAACTTGATCCCGGAATTTTTGCCTGCATTCGCAATGAAATTCCTTCATCCGGCTGGATCCGGATCACGAGGACGTTGGCTTCGTTGGTTTCCTTGTTGAACAAAACCATCGGCGCTTTTTTGAAGTGAACCGAAATTTCAGTCGCGGACTTCGGCAGTCTTTTGCCGACGCGCATATAAATCGGCACATCCCACCACCGCCAGTTGTCGATGTTCAAACGCAGAGCGACAAACGTTTCGATCTTGGAATCGGGAGCGATTCTTTCTTCCTTGCGATAAGGCGCAGCCGGTTTGCCGTTGATCGCCCCCTCGGCGTATTGGCCGCGCACCACGTCGACTGCAACTTCGCCGGGACTCATTCGTCGCAGGCAACGGACAAGTTTTACTTTTTCATCGCGAATGCTGTCCGCGCGCAGATCGCTCGGCGCTTCCATACCGACGAGGCAAAGAAGCTGGAGCAAATGGTTTTGAACCATGTCTCGGAGCGCGCCCGCGGTTTCGTAATATCCGCCGCGACCTTCCACGCCCAGCGTTTCGGCGGCGGTGATTTGAACGTGATCAATGTATCGCGTGTTCCAAAGCGGTTCGAAAATGGCGTTCGCGAAACGGAGGACCAAAATGTTTTGGGCAGTTTCTTTCCCGAGAAAGTGATCGATCCGGTAAGTTTGCTCTTCGCTGAATGAATTGCTGATGACGCGATTCAATTCGCGCGCCGAATCGAGATCCCTGCCGAACGGTTTCTCGACAATCACCCGGGCCCAGCTTCCTTCCGGCGCTTTATTCAATCCGGCGGCCTTGAGATGTTTCAGGATCGGTTCGAATTCCTCCGGTCCGACTGCGAAATAAAACAAACGATTGCCGCGCGTGCCGCGCTCTTTGTCGACCTTCTCGAGGCGGTCGGCCAGAGTCTTGAATCCGGATTCGTCCGCGAAATCGCTCTGATGATAGAAAAGCGATTGCGCGAAGTTGCTCCAGATTTCGTCGCGAACGGCCTGGCGCGAAAATTCTTTGACCGACTGTTCCATTTCTTTGCGGAACTCGTCATCGGTTTTCGGCCGGCGCGCGAAACCGATGACGGTGACCGCCGGCGGCAGTTCGCCATCGGCGGCGAGATTGTAAAGCGCAGGCAACAACTTGCGATGGGTCAGATCCCCGGTTGCGCCAAAAATCACGATGCTGCACGGTTGCGGCACCGCGCGATTCGTTAACCCTTCGCGCAACGGATTCTCCTGCGATTGCTCAGCCGCTCGATTCATGCGTTCCGCAAATTAACGCACGTTTTTCCGAATAGGTAAGGCGAATTCTGCAGCTAACTCGGCAGCGGAAATCTGCGGGTCAGATCGCGGACTTTGTCGCGAACGCGGTTGAGGGCGGATTCGTCGGTACGATTTCCCAAAGCTTCGGCGATGAGATCGGAGATTTCGAGCATCTCTTCTTCTTTCATCCCGCGAGTGGTGACTGCAGGTGTTCCAACCCGAATCCCGCCGGGTTTGAACGGCGAACTGGTGTCGAACGGGATAGCGTTCTTGTTCACGGTGATGCCGGCGCGATCGAGTGTTTCTTGCGCATCTTTGCCGTTCAAATCTTTCGGGCGCAGATCGACCAGCATGAGATGATTGTCCGTGCCGCCGGAGGTGATTCGATAACCGTGTTTGCCCAGACCGGCAGCGAGCGCTTTCGCGTTGACCACAACCTGGCGTTGATAATCGCGGAACGCGGGTTGCAGCGCTTCGTGAAAACAAACCGCTTTTGCTGCGATAACGTGCATGAGCGGGCCGCCCTGAACTCCGGGAAAAACCGTGGCGTCGATTTGTTTCGCGAATTCTTTTGTGCACAAAACAATTCCGCCACGCGGTCCACGCAAACTTTTGTGGGTGGTTGTGGTGACGAACTGCGCATGCGGGACCGGACTCGGATGTTGCCCGCCGGCCACCAAACCGGAAATATGCGCCATGTCGATGAACAAGAGTGCGCCAACGGAATCGGCGATTTGGCGGAGCCGCGGGAAATCGATGATTCTCGGATAAGCGGACGCGCCGGCGGTGATCATTGCCGGACGGACTTCTTCGGCTTGTTTTTGCAACGCGTCGTAATCGATCTGTTCGGTTTTCTCCGAAACGCCGTATTGCGAGACGGTGTAAAACTTTCCGGAAAAATTCGCCGGATGTCCGTGGGTGAGATGGCCGCCGTGAGCGAGATTCATCGCGAGAATCTTGTCGCCCGGCTTCAGGACCGAAAAATAAACCGCCATGTTCGCCTGGGCGCCGCTGTGCGGCTGCACGTTCGCATGTTCGGCGCCGAACAACCGCAGCGCGCGATCGATCGCGAGTTGTTCCGCGGTGTCGACATTTTCGCAGCCGCCATACCAGCGCTTTTTCGGATAACCTTCGGCGTACTTGTTCGTTAAACACGAGCCCTGCGCCTCCATCACGGCGCGGCTGGTGAAATTCTCAGACGCGATCAATTCGATATTCTCGCGTTGCCGTTTTTCCTCGGCCCGAATCGCGTCGTAAATTTCAGGATCGACTTTGCGGAGGGCTTCCATGGAGCTGCCACCGTACGAGGCGGATCCGGAGGCGGTTTGAACTGGATGAGACGGTTCACTCATTGAGTACGAAGATATTCCGCGATTTCGCGTCGCACCAGGAGGAACCAGCTCGCTTTGCTCCACGAAACTGAGCACGCTCGGCAACGCATTTTTGATCGTGCGTGCGCAATCTTCATAAACCTCGCGGCCCATGCCGATCGGATCCGGCACGTCGCGCCAGAGGGTTGCGCCCGGCTCTTCGAATTCGCGGATCAAAAATGTTTTTTCGGCGCCGTGAGGAAACAACATGTGGATCGTTTCCAAATGCGCTCCGGTCATGGCGAAAATATGGGTGGCGCGCTCGACCAAATCCGCCGTAAGCGGCTGGCTGCGCTGATCGCTAATGTCCACGCCATCGGCTTCGCAGACTTGGACTGCGTAAAGACTCGGGGGTTGACCGCGAACAGCGTGAACGCCGGCCGAGCCGACCTCGATATCCTTGCGATTGCCTATGAGGTGGCGAAACAGTCCTTCGGCGATCGGGCTACGGCAGATATTGCCAGTGCAAACAAACAGGACGTTTTTCACGGTGAAGCAACTGCGCTCGCGGCTGCAAAACGAACGTAAGTTTGAACCGGAGCGAGGTCAATCAAGTCGCAACCAACGGAACGGTTTGGAGCTTGATCGAATCGCCACTTCATAGCTAACTGTTGGCGATGGACTTAAGCCCGCAGGAGCAGTCAATCGTGCGGCGGTTCAGTCAATCAAACAAAAGCCCGATCGCGGGGTTGATGCGGTCATCAATGTATTGCGTCGTGTTGGCCGGACTATTTCTTTACCTGGCCCTGGCTCGAAACGAGCCGCTCTACTCGATCGGCATCTTCGGGATGTTTGTGGTTTATCTGGCTATCCGGGTTTACAGCGCGCGCCGCATTTCCGGGATCATGCCGCGAATTTTGGAACAGTACGAATTGCGCATCAGCGAGTTGGAAGCGCGGCTTGGCCGAATTGAAGGCGCCAACCCGGAAGAGAATAAGGGTAGGTGACCCAACTCGCGCGGTGGCGAGCGGCCCATGACGCGCTAGAATGCCGCCCGATGGTTTCGGCATGGAAAACGTTTCGCTACCGGCTGGAATGGCTTGGTCTGATAATCGCGGCCAAACTGGTGCCGTTGCTTTCGCGACAGGCCTGTTACCGGCTTGCGCTTGGTCTGGGAAGTCTAATGTCAGTGCTCGACCGGCACGGACGCAAAGTTGCGCTCAGCAATCTCGAGGTCGCGTTTGGAGATCGATTCACCCCGCGCGAACGCGAGCGGATTGTGCGCGAATCGTTTCAGCATTTTGCGCGAACGATGCTCGACCTGTTGTGGAGTCCGCGGCTGACGGCGGAAAGCTTTTCGGATTACATCGAGCTGGAAAATTTTGAGGAAATGTCCCGTTACGGCCCCGAACGCTCGATCATGATCGCCTGTTATCACTACAGCAATTTCGAGTGGCTGAGTTTGGCCTGCGGTTTCCTGGACCTGAGAGGCACGATCATTTCGCAGGAATTCAAAAACTCGCTGCTCGATCCAATCTTTAGAAATCTTCGCGAACAATCCGGGCATGAGTTGATTCCACGGCAGGGCGGCATCGTTCGCCTCTATAAAGTAATGCGGCGCAAAGGACGCACCGCGTTATTGGTCGATCTGACGCTTCATCCGAAGATGCCGTCGGTGGCGATTGATTGTTTCGGTTTGAAAACCAGCGTGACGTCTGCGCACGCCTGGCTCAACGAGCAAACCGGCGCGCCGATTATTCCGGCGCACACCGAGCCACTGCCGAACGGCCGGTATCGGTTGGTGTTTCATCCGAAGGTCGAGACTGCTGGTCGCAATCATCAGCAAATCGCGCAAGCATGCTGGGATTCCTTCGAGCCGTACGTCCGAAAGAATCCCGCGCCGTGGCTGTGGATGTACAAACACTGGCGTTACAAACCCGCGAACGCGGACCGGCCGTACCCATTTTACTCGCGGCCGCATCGCCGATTCGACAAACGGATTGCCGCCGCGGTGGCTGGTGAATTGTAGGGCGCGTGTGTCAGACGCCGTTTGATAGCCGTCTCACAGAGACGGCCTACAATCAGGCAGAAACGTTATACAAATTTGAGGGAATTGTTGACAAAACTCGGTGCTCCTTTTCAAGTACCGCCATGCGGACCCTGACTCGCTTAGCATTTGCCGTTGCAGTTCCTGTCGTGTTGTCATTTTTCACCGGTTGCGAAACCACCGGTGGTGGATCTGCCTATCGAGGAGGAAGGGCGTATCATGTGGTTGCTTACAAACCGCATGATTCATCGAAAGTGCGAGTGGCTCTCTCAAAAGGAACCCAGACCGTTTACGTAATGGAGGGCGACCGTTTGCTAATGGCAGCGCAAGCAAACGTCGGTCGCGTGGGGAACATCACCCCCTCGGGACACTTCACCATTATCAACAAAGACAAGACCAAACGCCGCGTGAGTGAGCCGGACGCCGGTTACCCGATGGCCTATTGGTGCGAATTCGCTCCAGCCTACGGTTTTCACGAAGGATTTGTCTGGTCGACGCCGCGGACTCACGGCTGTGTGCGTTTGCATCGTGAAGCAGCTGCTCGGCTTTACGCGCTCGTCCATATCGGAACGCCGGTAAGCATCGCAGAATCCCAACCCGAAGACGCGAAATACGCCAAAGACGTGACGCGGATCGATCAAAGCCGCGATCCCGATCCGCCGCGTTCGTTGATGATGTCTTCGGCTTGGTTCAAAGATCCGCCTGGCCCGCTGTTGATCGATCAATAATGGTAGCGGCGACTGACCCAGTCGCCATTCGACCAAGCCGGATCGCGTTTGCGATCTCGGCGGAGCTCCATGCTTAGCTGCGACGAATTTTGTGGCTCGGATCTTTTCGCCCTCAGTCAATGGCGGCTCGGTGAGCCGCCGCTACCTTGATTGGCGGCTGAAAACGCTGTTACGATTCGGCGTCTGACACAGACGCCCTACAACCAGCCCGGCCGCTGCAATACCTGTGAAAACGTGTTAAGCTTTCGCGACCTGTGAGCACAAACCTCATTTCCAGCGGAACGACGGCGCGCGAAAAGGTAAATTTGCGGACGCCGGATGTGATGGCTGCCGTCCAGGAACAGGTCGAATCGCATTACCGCAGCGACATTGTCGACAAAGTCAGGCGGGCCGGCGGCGTTATCAAAGTTGGCGAAACCACAGTCCGCCTCGCGAAGCAATTTGGTTTTTGTTACGGAGTCGAGCGCGCCATCGACCTGGCTTATGCGGCGCGCAAAGTTTTCAAGGAACGCCGGCTTTTCATCGTCGGCGAAATCATTCACAACCCGGAGGTCAATCATCAGATTGCGTCGCTGGGAATCAAGAACCTGACCGGCCCGAACAAACAGGCGAATATTTCCGATCTTCAACCTGAAGACATCGTGATCGTGCCGGCCTTTGGAACGGAGTTGTCGATGTTGCAGCAAATCAAAGAGCGCGGTTGCCAGATTGTCGACACGACTTGTGGCGACGTGATGAGCGTGTGGAAGCGCGTTCGCAAATACGCGAGCGAATCGGTTACATCGATCATTCACGGTAAAGCCGAACACGAGGAAACGAAGGCGACCAGTTCACGAGCACTCGGGGATGGCGGCGGTCATTATTTGGTGGTCCTGACCCTCGCCGATACCGATTACGTTTGTGATTACATTCGTCACGGCGGCGATAAGAAGCAGTTCCTCGAGAAATTCAAAGGCGCCTATTCGCCCGGTTTCAATCCCGATGTGCATTTGAAAACCGTGGGTGTCGCGAATCAAACTACAATGTTGCGCGGCGAAACCGAGGAAGTGCAACGCCGGGTTCGCAAAGCGATTGCCGATCGCGATGGCGCAGATGAAGCCGCGAAGAACTTTCGTTTTTTCGACACGATTTGTGGCGCGACCCAGGAACGGCAGGACGCGTTGCGTGAGTTGCTGGATGTGAAGATGGATTTGCTCCTGGTGGTTGGCGGTTACAACAGCTCGAACACGTCGCATTTGGCCGAGATGGGCGAGGAGAAATTGCCGACCTACTTCGTGTTGAATGCTTCGCGATTAGTTTCGCGCACTGAGATCAAGCATTACGACCTGCACGAGAAACGTGAAGTCGTTTCCCATTTCTGGCTGCCGCCCGGTCCGGCGGTGGTTGGGATCACTGCCGGCGCGTCTTGTCCGAACAATTTGATCGAAGAAACGCTGATTCGGCTGTTCGAGCTCCGCGGGATTCCTCGCGATCAGCTGGAGCTGGCGGCGTAAGGCGATTTTCCGCTCTCATTGACCCCCGCGCTTCAGCGCGAACACGCAACGCCGTCTTCTCGCGCGTTCTATTTATGAGCTATGGCACGGGCAATTTGGAAGGGCAGTATCAGCTTTGGTTTGGTCAACATTCCGATCGGACTTTATCCGGCGACACGAAAAGAGGACCTGAAGTTTCGTCTTCTTCGCAAAGCCGATTTGAGTCCGGTGAATTACAAGCGAGTCGCGGAGAAGGACGGCAAAGAAGTGCCATGGGACCAGATCGTCAAAGGTTACGAGTACGAAAAGGGGAAATACGTTGTTCTCAAAGAAGAGGATTTTCAGCGCGTCGATTTGGAAGCCACCCAGACGGTCGATATTCTCGATTTCGTCGAGCTGGATGACATCGACCCGATTTATTTCTACAAACCGTACTATCTGGAACCGCAGAAGGGCGGCGATAAAGCCTACACCCTGCTGCGCGATTCGTTGAAACAGAAGAAAAAGGTTGGAATTGCGAAAGTGGTGATCAAAACCCGCGAGTACCTGGCCGGAGTGAAGCCGGCGGATGGAGCGCTGGTCCTCGAACTGATGCATTTCGCCGACGAGTTGGTCGACACCGGCAAGTTGAGCCTTCCGAAAAAGGCGGACGTCGGAAAACGCGAGCTGCAAATGGCGACGGCGTTGATCGACAGCATGAGCGCGAAATGGGATCCCGAAAAATACAAGGATGACTATCGCGAGGCGTTAATGCACGTGATTGAAGAGAAAGTGGAATCCGGCGGAAAGGAGATCGAAGAGAAGCCTCGAAAAGCGGAGAAGCCAACTAAAGTCATCGATCTGGTGAAAGTTTTACAACAGAGCCTGGAGCAAAGCGGGGGGAGCCGCAGTGGCGGTAAGAAAACTGCGGCGCACCGGCATCGAGCGGCAAAACACGGTCATCACAAAAAAGCCGCGTAGTTCTGGCGGCGGCGGTCCACTTGTCGCGCCGTAGCTTTAGCGAAGGTGGATGACCGCCGATCCGCGCGGATAGAACGACGCTACAGTCTTGACACCAAAGATCGACCTCATGCAGCCTGACGAGCCATGAACTCGCTCTCTCGATTTGCGGATCCCGTTTTTTGTATCGCGCGTCTGATCATCGGTTTGATGTATGCCTGTCACGGCGGACAAAAAATTCTCGGATTTCCGCCAGGTGGTCACGGTATGCCGCCGGGTGCGATGGGCGCGATCGGGGCATGGATCGAACTCGCAGGCGGATTCATGATTGCGCTGGGGCTTTTGACGAGGCTTGGCGCTTTCTTTGCCGCAGGGGAAATGGCCGTCGCCTATTTTACGGTCCACGCTAAGGGCGGATTTTTTCCGATCGTCAATCATGGCGAACTCGCGGTCGCGTTTTGCTGGTTCTTCCTGTTCGTATTTTTTTATGGTCCGGGCCGATGGAGTCTTGACGCCTTGCTTTTCAAAAGAGCCTCGTCGGGTCCCGCCATGGCTTGATCTGAAACACGATGCAAGCTTTGAACCGATTTTCGGATCCGGTTTTTGGCATTCTGCGGTTAATTGCAGGACTGATGTTTGCGTGTTGGGGAGCAAAGCTCGTTCTGGGAATGTTTGGCGGAACGGCCACCCCATTGAAGCCGATGCTGGTTGTGGCAGGGTGGATTGAAATCGTGGGCGGACTCATGATTGCCATAGGTCTTTTGACTCGTCTCGCAGCGTTCTTCTGCAGCGGCACCATGGCAGTCGCATATTTTCTGGTCCATGCGCCGCACAGTTTCTTTCCGATCATCAACAAAGGCGAACTTGCGGTGTTTTACTGCTGGTTGTTTTTATTTGTCGTCTTCCACGGGTCTGGTCGATGGAGTGTCGACGCGCTGATACGAAGAAAAGCAAAATCCCAAGTATGAAAAAATTCCTCGCCGTAATAGCCTCTCTACTGATCGGGCATTTAGTTTTTGCGGAAGAAATCAAGGATTTCGGCCGCGATCGATTGAACAAATCGCCCCGGCACGCGGATTGGGTCGATATCAAGTCCGGCGATCGAACGATAAAAGCGTTCGTGGTTTATCCCGAATCAAAAGACAAAACGCCGGTTGTGCTCGTAATCAGCGAGATTTTTGGGTTGACTGATTGGGTCCGCAGCTTGTGCGACGAATTGGCGGAGAATGGCGTGATCGCGATCGCGCCGGATCTGCATGGCGGCCAGAAGTTTGAAGATCTCGACGGCGCCCGGAAGGCAACTTCGGCGCTGCCAAATGACCAGGTGCAGCGCGATCTCGATGCGACCGCGGACTACGCCCTGACGAAAATTCCGGCGGCGAACGGCACATTGGCGGTCTGCGGATTTTGCTGGGGCGGGGGATGGGCGTTCAGTTACGCGCACATGAATTCGAAATTGAAGGCGGCGTATTCGTTTTACGGCGTCGCGGTTGATAACGAGAACGACGCGAAAAACGTTGCTTGCCCGGTTTACGGTTTCTACGCGCAGAACGACGAGCGTGTCGACGCGACAATTCCGAAAGGGGAAGAGCTCATGAAGGCGGTCGGCAAAAAGTATGAACCAGTGATTTACAACGGCGCCGGCCACGGATTCATGCGATCGGGCGAGCCGAACAATCCGGACAAGCGCGAAGGCGACGCCAAAGCGCGGGACGAAGCGTGGGCGCGTTGGAAAACGCTGCTCAAGCAACTATAAATTCGAGGATGAAACTTTCCCTTGTCCGAAATATCACAGTTTTATTTGTAATTTCTGCGGTCGGCGCCGTTGCCGGCGAAGTGAGCGGACCATTCGCGAAAAGCGTTTCAGCGGCAGATATCGCGCAAATCAAAGCAGCGGTTTCGAAGAGCACGCGAATTTCGCACAACGTGAAAAAACTTGAGGCAATTCGGCCGGACAAAGTGGCTGTTCAGACCAGAGTCCGGTCGGCGGTGGATGAAGATACGCTCTACGACTTTATGGTGGAGAAACGCAAGGGCACGTGGGCGATCAACGAGAGTTCGATTCAGATCACGACCGAACAACGCGATCTTCGAACCAACGGCCCGACCTTCATCAGGTAGCGATTGACAGGTAGCGGCGACTGACCTCAGTCGCCATTCTGCAGCTCGTGGCAATTGAAAGAAGACTGGCTTTACTTTCTCGATCGCGAAACAATCGAGATGGCGGCTCGGTGAGCCGCCGCTACCTGGGCAATGCGTGACTATCTTCGTCCAGGTAGCGGCGACTGACCTCAGTCGCCATTCCGATGAGTTCCCCCTCGAAACCGCAACCCTTTCGTCGGAGGCCTCTAGATCATTCGACTCATTTCGCCGCGCGATTTGGTGCAACTTACTTCATCACAATCTGCTGCAACGAAA
>JAJPJU010000029.1 GCA_021324035.1 Spartobacteria bacterium
CAACGCTCGCACTCCGCCAGTCATCGTGCGAACGACTTTGTCCTTGCGCTGCTGCATCTTGTTAAGATCGACAGTCGCGTTCTCGATGTTGATGCCGTGCTTGGTTGCTTCCTTTTTCGCCCACACGAAATGGTTGCTGGATGTCAGCAATGCCTTACTCGGGATGCAGCCAATATTCAGGCACGTGCCGCCGAGTTCTTTGTCCTTCTCGACGATCGCGGTTTTCAACCCGAGTTGCCCCGAGCGGATCGCCGCGACATAACCGCCGGGACCGGAACCAATGATAACAACGTCAAATTTTTCCATCTAAATATCTCCTGCTGTCATTCCGACCGAAGTGGAGGTCTCGCTCGACATGACAGAAAGCTAAAAATCCAACGGCAACTTCTTTGGATCTTCAATGCCTTCTTTCACTTTAATCAAAAACGTCACCGCTTCCTTGCCGTCGATCAGCCGGTGATCGTAACTGAGCGCGAGATACATCATCGGACGAATTTCCACTTTCCCGTCGATCGCCACCGGTCGCGGCATGATCTTGTGCATTCCGAGGATTCCGCTTTGCGGGAAATTCAAAATCGGCGTGCTAACCAGCGAGCCATAAACGCCGCCATTTGAGACGGTGAACGTGCCGCCGGCCAAATCGTCGAAAGTCAATTTGCCATCGCGCGCGCGCGTTGCGAAATCCGCGATCTTGCGCTCCAAATCGGCGAACGATTTTTTGTCCGCGTCGCGAACGATCGGAACGACGAGACCCCGATCGGTTCCAACGGCGACCCCGATGTCATAAAAATTGTTTTGGACGATATCGTCATCTTCGATTCGACCATTCACGGCCGGCACAGTTTTGAGAGCCTCAACGCTCGCTTTGATAAAGAAGGACATGAAACCAAGTTTCACACCGTGCTTCTTGGTGAAAGTGTCCTGTGATTCCGCGCGCAGTTTTTGGATGGCGCTCATGTCACATTCGTTAAAGGTGGTGAGAATTGCCGCGGTGTGTTGAGCCATGACGAGCTGCGCCGCAATTTTTCGACGCAACGGCGATATTTTTTTACGGACAACCCGACCGTCGCCGGATGTTCGCTCCTCCGGACGCGGAGCAGCCTGTTCCGTTGCGATTCGAGTTTTGTTGGCTGCGGATTTGCCTTGCGCCGCCGCGAGCGCATCAGCTTTTGTAATGCGACCGCCCGGCCCGGTTCCGGAAATACCGGCGGGATCAAGTTGTTGCTCATCGACAATCCGCCGCACCGCGGGAGAAAGAGTCTCGCCATCCGGCTTTTCCGCTTTCGCGCCGGTCGCCGGCTGTTTTGTTTCGGGTTTTTTCGTTTCAGCCGAAGCGCCTGCTGCCGGAGCCTTTTTCGAATCGTCGATCGTGCCGACGACTTCCCCGATTTTCACTTCCTGTCCTTCAGGGACCAGAGTATCGAGCACGCCGGAGGTCTCAGCCGAGATTTCCGTGGAAACTTTATCAGTCTCCAAAGTGAACAGCGCGTCGCCAGCATTGACGAAATCGCCGGACTTCTTGTGCCAGACCGAAACGACTCCGCTGGAAATCGATTCGCCGACTGCTGGAATTTTTACTTCAACGCTCACCGCGCCTAACTAAGCGCAGAAAAAACTCCCGGTCGAATCAAACTATCTTCAAACCGAAAATGCGTCTTTGACGACGCACGCTTGCTCGCGCTTGTGCCGAGCCAGCGAGCCGACGGCCGGGCTCGCGCTGGCGTCGCGTCCGGCGTAGGCGATTTCGCGGTCGAATATTTTTCTCAAACGCGGCTCGATAAATGTCCAGGCCCCCATGTTTTCTGGTTCTTCCTGGCACCAGACGATTTTCGCCGTTTTTGGAAATGCACCAAACATCGATTTCAATTTCCGTTCATGCAGCGGATAAAGTTGCTCAACGCGAATGATCGCTGCGTCACTGATCTTTTTCTCAGCACGGCAATTCAGCAGGTCGTAATAGACTTTGCCGGAGCAAAGAACGACCCGCTTCATTTTGTTGGCCGGTCCGACTTCGGGCGATCCGAGAATCTCTTCGAACTTACCTTTGGTGAATTCTTCCACGCGAGAGGAAGCAAACTCCGCCCGGAGCAGACTTTTCGGTGTCATGATGATAAGCGGCTTTACGAAATCGCGTTTCATCTGCCGCCGCAGCACGTGAAAATATTGGGCCGCGGTGGTGAGATTGCAGACCTGCATGTTTTCCTCGGCGCAAAGTTGAAGAAAGCGCTCGAGCCGGCCGCTGGAGTGCTCAGGTCCCTGGCCCTCGTAACCGTGGGGCAACAACAACACGATCCCGCTCGGGCGCTGCCATTTCGATTCGGCGGAAGCGATGAATTGATCGATAATTGTCTGGGCGCCGTTGGAAAAATCGCCAAACTGCGCTTCCCACAAACACAACATGCTCGGATAATCGAGCGAGTAGCCGTAGTCGAAACCGAGAACTGCGGCTTCGGACAACAAACTGTTGTAAATACAAATGCGCGCTTGCTTGCCCGGAAGATGCATCAGCGGCACATAAGGCGCGCCCGTTTTCGCGTCGTAAAGGACCGCGTGGCGGGTGCTGAACGTTCCTCTCGCGCTGTCCTGGCCAGACAGTCGCACCGGCGTTCCCTCGAGCAGGAGCGAACCGAATGCGAGTAACTCCGCGTAATGCCATTCGAACGGTCCGCCATTTTCAAAAACTTTCCGGCGATGTTCGAGCACGATGCGTTTTATTTTCGGCTGAACGTTAAAATCATCCGGCACACTCGTAAGCGCGTCGACGATGGTCGTGAGTTCCTTCTCGCTGATCGCAGTCGCAACCGAGGAGCTCTTGTATTCCGGCTGAAAAACCGCAGCCGCTTCGGTAAACTGCGCTTGCTTGCCGGCCTTCTCCTTCTCTAGCGCCTTAACGGTGTCCAGCGCCAGATCCAACCGCAGGTTCATCTCCGTTTCGAGCGACGCGGCGTCGTCTTCGCCTAACGTTCCTGACTCGAGCAGTTCCGATTTGTAGGATTTTGCCGCCGACGGGTGCTTGTCGATCTTCGCGTAAAGATCGGGCTGAGTGAACGCCGGTTCGTCGCCTTCGTTGTGGCCGTAACGGCGATAGCAATACATGTCGATTACGACATCGCGGCCAAATTCCTGACGAAAATCGAGCGCCAGCTGACTCACTTGCATGCAGGCGAGCGGATCGTCGCCGTTCACGTGAAAAATCGGAGCCTCAATCATCTTGGCGACGTCGGTTGCATACATCGAAGAGCGCGCGTCTTCAGGAAGGGTGGTGAAGCCGATCTGGTTGTTCACGACAACGTGGACCGTGCCGCCGGTTCCGTAACCGTCGAGCTGCGACATGTTCAGCGTTTCGGCCACGATGCCCTGCCCCGCGAATGCTGCGTCCCCATGAATGAGCAACGGCAGAACTTTGCGACGGTATTCGGTATCTTCGCGAAGCCGCTGACGCGCACGGGCGGTTCCTTCGACCACCGGATCGACGGCTTCGAGATGACTTGGATTCGCCGCCAAACGAATTTCAACCTGCGCGCCGGACGCCAGCTTCCGGACCGTTCGATAACCAAGATGATATTTTACGTCGCCGTCGCCGGAGACCGATTCGGGAACGTAGTTTTCGTTGAACTCGGTGAAGATCACCCGCAACGATTTTTTGAGGAAGTTCGCCAGAATATTGAGGCGCCCGCGGTGGGCCATTCCCATGCAAATTTCTTCCACCCCGGTGGCCGGACATTTGTGAAGGATCGATTCGAGAATCACCATCAGCGATTCGGCGCCTTGCAGCGAAAAACGTTTCTGCCCGACATAACGTGAGTGCAAAAATCCTTCGAACGCCTCCGCTTCCATGAGCGCGCGAAGCAGCGCGATCTTCAACTGTCGGGGCGTGTCGTGCCGGTCGGGCCGCGTTTCCAATCGATGCAGCACCCAATTCCGGGTCCGTGTATTCTGAATGTGCATGAACTCGGCGCCGATGGTACCGGCATAGATCTTGGTGAGGCGGGCAATCAATTCCCGCAACGTCATCTCCTGGCCGTTGGCGAAAAATTTCGACGAGACTCGAAGATCGAGATCTTTTTCGCTGAACCCGAGCTCGCGCAGCGAAAGCAGCTGGTTCTCCGGACGCTTGTCGGCGAGCGGATTCACTCTCGCGATAGTATGGCCAAGAGTCCGATAAGCGTAAACCAGACCGTCGATCCGCGTTTGCAACGGACTTTCCCGCGTGGTCGTGCGCGGTGCTGCAGCCGTCGCCCCATTTTTCGGGGACAAGTTGCCAAGTTCGAAGCCTTCGAAAAATGCGGCCCAGCTTGGATCAACCGACCCTGGATCCTGCTGCCAGCGCTGATAATTCTGGTCGATCAGGTCGAGATTGGCCCGAGCGGCAATTGTAGTACGCATTTAATCTAATGTCCGGGAATTGCGCCGGCCGGCAAGTGGCCTGGCTGCCAAGTTGACAGCGCCAAGACGGCTCCGTTACTTGCAACCCTCACAAATGGCGATCTTTCGAAACATTTTAGCTTCGGCTGCTGTCGCGCTCTCCGGGTTAGTTGGATCGACCTCGTGCCTCGCCCAGGCCGATCCGGCGGCCGAGCCGGCTGTGCTCGCCGTCGCGAAGGTTTTGCCGGCCGTGGTGAACATCAACACCGAGCGCGTGATCCGTCGCAGCGTGCGGGATCCGATCGAGGATTTTTACGCGCAATTCTTTGGCTATTACCGCGGCAAGCCGCACGAGATTCGACAAACTCTCCAAAGTCTGGGCTCGGGGTTCATCGTCGATCCATCCGGTTACATTGTAACCAATCAACACGTGGTCGAGCGCGCGGCTGATTTGAAAATCCAGGTCACGACCAACAATGGCAAGACCTACAGCGCGCATTATATTACCGGCGACGAAAAAAAAGACCTGGCATTTATTAAGATCGACTCCAAAGACACATTTCCCTTCATCAATTTGGAAAATATTTCGCCCAACTTGTTAGGCGAAACCGTAATCGTAGTCGGCAACGCGGTCGGCTACGGAAGCTCGATCAGCCGGGGCGTGTTGAGCGCGACCAAACGCGACATTTCAATCGATAACATCGAATACAAAGACCTCGTCCAAACCGATGCGGCGATTAATCCGGGCAACAGCGGCGGCCCGGTGATCGACATTTCCGGCCGGCTGGTGGGAATCAGTTCCGCGAAAATGGCGTTCACGCCGCAGGGTATTCCAACCCAGGGGATGGGATTCGCCATCCCCGCGGACGTTGTGCGCGAAAATGTCACTAAGTTTAAGGCATTCGCCGAAAAACATCCCGGCCAGAAACTGCAGCCGGCTCCCGAAGAAACAGCAGCGTCGGCCAATGCCGAGCGCCTTTTCGGGATGCAACTTCAAGACCTGTCCGCCGATCTGACTCAGGCGCTCGGTTACCAACCCGGGCGGGGCGTGTTGATCAGTTCGGTGGAGCCGGACAGTCCTGCCGACGAAGTGGGAATTGAGCGTGGCCTGGTGATTTACAAAATCGGCGGCCGCGATGTGAATTCGGTAAGAGAGGTCGAGACCCTGCTAAGTCGCGTGAGCAGCGGAACTAACGTTAATTTTGCAGTCGGAGTTATTCGGACTAACGGCGTTCAGCGGGTGGAGACGGTGGCATTGGCCGCCCGTTGACAATGGGAAAATTTTTGGCAACGCAATTCCAGTTCGATTGTCTGAAATACTTTCGCAATGATCAAAGTTGAAAATTTAACCAAGCGTTACGCCGGGCACACTGCGATCCGCGATCTGAATTTCGAGGTCGGACAGGGCGAAATCATGGGCTTCCTCGGACCGAACGGCGCCGGCAAAACGACAACCATGCGGATCTTGGCTGGATTCATGCCGGCCACTTCCGGTCGCGCATCGATCGCCGGGTTTGATGTGTTCGATCAATCGCTTCAGGCCCGCTCGCATCTGGGTTACATGCCGGAAAACGTGCCGCTCTACAACGACATGCGGGTCACCGAATATCTCGATTATCGGGCCGCGCTCAAAGGCGTGCCGCATCGCCGGGTTGCCGAACGAGTTGGCGATGTCAAGGAATTGTGCGGATTGCGCGAGGTGGAACGAAAATTAATCAGCGCGCTTTCGAAGGGTTATCGACAGCGCGTCGGCCTGGCCGATGCGCTTTTGAACGAGCCGGACCTTTTGATTCTCGACGAACCGACAATCGGTCTCGATCCGAACCAAATTCGTCAGGTCCGCGAGTTAATTAAAAACCTCGGCAAGCAACATACGATTTTGCTTTCGACCCACATTTTGCCGGAAGTAGAGATGACCTGCAGCCGCGTCATTATTATTCATAAAGGCAAGATCGAGGCCTGCGATACGCCGGACAATCTACTGGCTCAGCTTCGCCAGGCCGGAGGAGTAATTGTGGAAGCGAAAACCGGATCTGACGATGGCGTCGAGCAATTGAAGCAAATTTCGGGCGTCCGGGACGTCACCA
>JAJPJU010000283.1 GCA_021324035.1 Spartobacteria bacterium
CGGCAAATGGGATGCAGCTACCGCGAAACTTGGAAATGCTCTTTTAGTGAAGCCCGCAAGTTATATGAACCGCAGCGGCCATCCTCTTCAGGCGATTGCTCAATTCTTTAGAATCGCCCCAAAAGAGACTCTCGTAGTTCTCGACGATTTCTCCCTGCCGCTGGGACGACTCAGGATCCGGCAGAGCGGGGGACCCGGGGGGCACAACGGATTGGAATCTGTGATCGTCCAGTTCGGGACGGAAGATGTTCCGCGTTTGCGGATCGGAATCGGAGCGGCACCGTCCGAAGGATCGAGCGATTACGTGCTGAGCAATTTTTTTGAGGAGGAAAAAGCGCTGGCCCGATCGTCCATCGAACGAGCGGCGGAGGCGGTGAAATGCGCGATTGACAAAGGCGTCGTTTCCGCGATGAACACTTTCAACCCCGAAAGCGTTCGGGGGAGCCAAAACGAAGAAGAAAAACCATGAAGAACCGTTACGAAGCGCTGTTGGTCCTCAACGCGCAGGGAAAAGAAGACAGCGTCCACGATATCGTGGACCGGCTCGAGTCCGAATTCAAAAAAGAGGGCGTCGAGATTGAGCAGGTGCAGAAAATGGACAAGCGTCCGTTTGCCTATGCCGCCGGCGCACTCGACGCCGGATTTTACGTGAATTTTATTTTCCACGCCGAACCCGACCTGATCACCAAGCTGAAGTCGAAATTCAAACTCGATCCGGAAGTTTACCGTCAGCATTACCAGCGACTGCGGGAGAAAACGGAGAAGAAAGAACGCACGGAAAAGCCCGCGAAAAAGTTGGCGCGCTCCAAGTAAATCCGATAGACCTGGCGCATGGCCAGTTTCAATAAAGTTATTCTCCTCGGAAATCTGACGCGCGACCCCGAAGTGCGTTATACCCCCAAAGGCAGCGCCGTGTGCGATCTCGGCATTGCTGTAAATCGTTCATACACCCTCGATAGCGGCGAAAAGCGTGAAGAAGTCACCTTCGTCGACGTCGTCCTCTGGTCGAGACTCGCTGAAATCGCCGGCGAGTACCTCAAAAAAGGCAGGCCGGTTTTCATTGAAGGCCGGTTGCAACTCGATACCTGGGACGACAAACAAAGCGGGCAAAAGCGAAGCAAACTGCGCGTAATCGGCGAAACCATGCAGCTTCTTGGCGGCCGTCCTCCCGGCGCGGGTGGCGGTGGTGAAGGCGGCGACGAAAGCAAATCAGCGCGCGGTAAAACCGCTCCGCCGCCAAAAGCTCCCACCGCTAACGAGCCGGACGACGACGAAATTCCGTTCTGAGGATTTAATCCACAGATTTCGCAGATTTTCACAGATTCTTTGAAGGTTTAATCTGTGAGGGAATTGGGGTTCTGAAAATCTGCGGAAAAGTCGTCTTGTCATGACTTCCACCGAAGCTTGCATCGCGCTGAACATGCTCCCAACCATGGGGCCGGTGCGGCTGCGAAAACTGCTCGAGGTTTTCCAAACGCCAGAACAAGTTCTTGCCGCCAGACGCGATGATCTTCGAAAAGTCGACGGCGTCGGCAGGGAAGTTGTCGATCAGATTTCAAACTGGGAATCGATCGTCGATCTGCCGGCCGAGCTAAACCGAATCAAAGATTTCGGGGCAATTGTCATTACCCAGTTTTCGCAGCAATATCCGAAATCGCTGCGCGAGATTCATTCGCCTCCGATTGTTTTGTATGTGTGGGGCGAGATTCAGGAGCGTGATCATCACGCGATCGGGATCATTGGCGCGCGGCGCACGACGCATTACGGAAGCGAATCGGCAAAGAAGCTTGCCTATCAACTCGCCTACGCCGGTCTGACCGTGATTAGCGGGCTGGCCCGGGGGATCGACACCGCGGCGCATCAGGGCGCGCTCGCGGCAAAAGGCCGGACCATCGCCGTCATCGGTTCGGGATTATCAAAGTTGTATCCGCCTGAAAACAAGGCCCTCGCTGAAAAAATCCGTAACGGAAACGGCGCAGTCGTGTCTGAATTTTCAATGGAGATCGAACCAGACCGGCAAACTTTTCCGATGCGAAACCGAATCATTTCGGGCTGGAGCCATGGAATTCTGGTGGTCGAAGCCGGCGTAAATAGTGGCGCGTTAATCACTGCTTCGCAGGCGTTGGAACAAGGCCGCGCGGTCTATGCCGTGCCCGGTCATATCAACGCTCCGAGTGCGATTGGCTCGAATCGTTTGATTCAACAGGGCGCCAAATTGGTGATGGACGCGAATGACATTCTCGACGACCTGCAAATCCTCGTCCCGGAGGCAAAACCGGCGCCTGGAACGGCCGCTCGACCGCTCCCCGAATTGAACGAGCAGGAGCGTCGGGTTTACGATGCGATCGAGGCTACCGAAACCCCGATCGACCAGATCGCTTCCGAATGCGATTTGCCAAGTTCCACAGTCAGTTCTATTCTCCTCGCCCTTGAGTTGAAGCGGCTGGTGAAGCAGTTGCCCGGAAAATATTTCGTGAAACTCGCCTAGCCTCGTCCGTTATCTGCTTTCCCCCCGTTTGCAAGGCGTTGATTTTCAAATGTCTAAATCCCTGATCATCGCGGAGAAACCGAGCGTGGCGAACGACATCGCCCGGGCTCTTGGTGGTTTCCACAAAGATGCCGATCACTTCGAGAGCGATAAATATGTCGTCTCGTCGGCGCTCGGCCATCTGGTCGAATTGGCCCTGCCTGCCGAACTGGATGTGAAGCGCGGTAAATGGAGCTTCGCCAATCTCCCGATCATCCCCGAGGAATTTCAGTTGAGACCGATCGAGAAGACCAAGGCGCGCTTCAACATGCTGAAAAAGTTGATGAAGCGTGACGACGTCGATCTTCTGATCAACGCCTGCGACGCCGGCCGCGAAGGCGAGCTCATTTTTCGTTATCTGATTCAGCTCGCAGGGGTAAAGAAGCCGGTCCGACGGCTTTGGCTGCAATCAATGACCGCCGATTCGATCCGCGATGCGTTTAATCATCTCCGGACAGACGAAGAAATGGTTCCGCTGTCGAAGGCTGCGGTGTGCCGCTCGGAAAGCGACTGGCTGGTCGGCATAAACGGAACCCGCGCGATGACCGCGTTTAATAATCGGGCCGGCGGTTTTCAATTAACTCCGGTTGGTCGGGTGCAAACTCCGACCCTCGGCATTCTGGCTGAGCGCGAAGACAAGATTCATCATTTTAAAGCCCGCTTTTATTATGAGGTGTTTGGCGATTTTGAAGTCAAAGCCGGAGCGTATCGCGGTCGCTGGTTTCGGGAGGATTTCGACAAGAACGGCGATGAAGATGCGCGGGCCGAGCGAATTTGGGACCAGGCCGAGGCCGACGAGATCAAAAAGCGCTGCCTGGGAAAAACCGGTGTTGCCACCGAAGAGAAGAAGCCGACCACTCAGGCGCCGCCGTTGCTATACGATCTGACCAGTTTGCAGCGCGACGCCAACAGTCGTGGATTCAGCGCCAAACGCACCTTGCAGATTGCTCAGCAACTTTACGAGCGCTTCAAAGTCGTCACTTATCCGCGGACCGACTCGCGATATTTGCCCGAGGACTACATTCCGACGGTCAAAGCGACGTTGAGCAAAATCGAAAACCCGCACGCCCGCACCGTTCTCGACAAACAGTGGGTGAAACAATCAAAGCGGATTTTCAACAACGCGAAGATTTCCGATCACTTCGCAATCATTCCGACCGGCACCGTTCCGCATGGTTTGGATGAAGTTCAGCAAAAAATTTACGACATGATAGTGCGCCGCTTCGTCAGCGTGTTCTTTCCGGCGGCGCAATTCGAAGTGACCACGCGAATCACTCGCGTCGACAAGGATGCCTTCAAAACCGACGGCAAGATTATCAAAGATCCGGGCTGGCTCGCAGTTTACGGGAAAGAGGCAGCGGATGAGCAGGGCGAAGCGACGCTGGTGGCAATCACGCCGGACGAGGCGGCCAAGGTTCTCGACATCGAAGTTGTTCACAACGAGACAAAACCGCCGGCCCGATTTAGCGAAGCGACTCTGCTTTCGGCGATGGAAGGCGCCGGCAAATTGGTCGAAGACGAAGAACTTCGCGAAGCGATGCGCGAAAAAGGTCTCGGCACGCCCGCAACGCGCTCGGCCATCATCGAAGGTCTGATTCATGACGGATATGTTCATCGTCAGGGCCGCGAATTGATCGCCACCGCCAAGGGCCTGGCGCTGATCACGCTTTTACGTGGTATCGGAGCCGACGAACTCACTTCACCGGAAATGACCGGCGAGTGGGAATCAAAGCTCAAGCGCATGGAAAAAGGCGCGATGAAGCGAAACGATTTCATGGCCCACATCCGGCAATTCACCCGCGACGTTGTCGAACGGGCCAAGAATTTTGAAGGCGACAGTGTCAGCGGAAATTTTGAAACGCTCGAAGTGAAATGCCCAAAGTGCGGGGGTGGACCGTTTGAGGAAACGTATCGGACCTTCAAGTGTCAAACCTGCGGACTGATTGTTTGGAAAACAATGGCCGGTCGCTTGTTCGAGCGTGACGAGTTGGTAAAACTTCTTACCGAAAAACGCGTCGGACCGCTGGAAGGATTCCGGAGCAAGATCGGGCGCAAATTCAACGCCATCGTAAAACTCGGCGAGGAATTCAAACCGGAGTTCGACTTTGGCGAAAATGGTCACGATCAACCGATCACGATCGATACCGAGAAGCACGAATCGTTGGGACTCTGTCCAATTTGCCAGAAGGGCCAGGTCTACGTTCTGGATCGCGCCTTCGCCTGTGAGAATGCGGTGTCGAAAGAAAAGACCTGCACTTTCCGCATCAGCAAAACAATTTTGCATCGGGAAATTCCCAAAGAGCAGGTGCAAAAATTAATCGCCACCGGCAAGACCGACCTCTTGCCGAAGTTCGTTTCCAAAAAAGGCCGTCCGTTCTCGGCCCATCTCAAACTGGAAAACGGCAAAGTCGGTTTCGAATTCGCGGCGAGAAAGCCGAAGAAAGCCGCGCCGCGCAAAGCCGTCGCCGCGTAAGAAAATTCGAAATTCGCAGCCCGAATTCCGAAACAATCTCGAAATCCAAATATCTAAACTTCGGCCACACGTTCTGGCCTTTTGGTCATTCGTGCTTGTTAAGGGTTTCGATATTCGGATTTCGGGTTTGTCGCTCAACCTGCAAAAAACCCGAATCGGAGATTGACGCCACAATCTGTGGTGTGCTAATTACGCACCAACACTATGCGTTGCCCCAAGTGCGGCTCGCGTGATGATAAGGTTATCGACTCCCGACAGTCTCGCGATAGCTCCAGCATTCGTCGCCGCCGTGAATGCCTGAAATGCGGATATCGATTTACGACCTATGAAGAAATCGAGCGCTCCGATCTGCGGGTGGTCAAACGTGACCGGACCCATGAGCCGTTCGATCGACGCAAACTCGCAGGCAGTATTGCCAAGGCGTTTGAAAAACGTTCCACCAGCTTGTTGACCCTGGAACAACTCGTCGATGAAATCGTGCACGATCTCGAAACCAGCGGCCGCGAAGTCCAGTCAACTGCTATTGGTGCAAAAGTTCTGGAGAAATTGCGCGGGATCGATGAAGTGGCCTACCTGCGATACGCGTCGGTCCATCGTCGATTCGAAGATGTCGATCAATTTGTGGACGCCATTCATACCCTGGGGCGTCAGCCGAAGCCGGATTCAAAGCAGCGGGAATTGTTCCCGCCGGACCAGGTTGTAGATCATGGTCGCGTTTAAAGAAGAATTCCCATATTTGCGGTGCGACTCGGGCCAGCTCTTTGAGTTTGATCGGGACTGGCTCCATGCCGCCATCCATCGTGCGGCGGACAAGGCCGGATATCCGAGCTGGTGGCTGACCGATCACGTCACAGAAAGCATCGCGTTTTATCTTCGATTACGAAACGATGAGAGCGTCGTCGCGTTCACCCAATTGCAGGAGACGGTCCAATACGTTCTGAAAGCGATCGGATACAAAGAAATCATTCCGCATTTCAGACCCGCGCCGCCACCGATTTCGGTTTCGCTGATCGACATTGCTCATGCGGCGGGGAGCGGTTACGAGCTCGCGTTCTTTGACCTCCTTGAAAAACGCCTCAATTCGCTCATCGAAACCGGCGTCGATAATCTTCAGCTCTGTTCGCTGCAGCCGTGCGTCAAGCATTTGCGTTGCACCAAAGTCTGGACCCGAGCCTGCGATTGTTTACGGGAAGAAATTGTTTGCTTCATTCGTGAGCGACTGACGGCGACCACGAGCGAACGACTGAAATGCACCCTGAAATGAAGCGACGAGCGACATGTGACGAGCCATGACAATTTTTGAAAAAATCATCGCCCGCGAGATTCCCGCGAAAGTTATCTGGGAAGATGATGACGCGATCGCCTTTGAGGACGTGAATCCACAGGCACCGGTCCACGTTTTGATTGTGCCCAAAAAAGTGATCCCGCGGTTGAGCGCCGCCACGGAAAAGGATCGGGCGCTTCTCGGAAAATTGATGGCAGTCGCCGGAGATCTCGCGAAAAAACTCGAAATCGACAAAACCGGATATCGGGTTGTGATCAACAGCGGACCTGACGCCGGCGAAAGCGTGCCGCATCTGCACGTCCATTTGCTAGGCAAGCGCGCCCTGGCCTGGCCACCGGGCTAGTTTGTAGCTCGAACGTCGGACGCACGACAGTTACAGCCATCAATATTATTCTCAGCAACGCGAAGAATCTTGTTTGGAAATTCGAAGCCCGAATTATCGAAATTGAAATTCGAAACCAACGCAATTGCAGCATTCCAAATTGTTTCGGGTTTCGGATTTGAATCAGAGATGTTTACGCCCCCTGCCAGTTCGCCGATAATGTGCTCGCAATGAGATTACCTCCGATTCGGCCAATCACTCTGGACGAAATTAAAGACGCGCGTGAGCGCATTGCGAAAACGATTGTCCGGACGCCATTGATTCGTCTCGAGCTCGGTCCCGATTTTCCAGATATCCGATTAAAGCTGGAAAATCTTCAGCCGATCAACGCCTATAAACTGCGGGGCGCGGCGAACGCGGTTGCGATGCTGCCGGATGCGGAACGTAAACGCGGCGTCTGGACAGTGAGCGCCGGCAACGCGGGACAGGGGGTTGCCTATGCGGCGCGGCAGGCCGGAGTTCCATGCACCGTCGTTGCAATTGAAACTGCACCAAAGGCGAAACTCGAACGAATGCGCGCTCTCGGAGCCAGGTTGGTTCCGGTTTCTTACGACGTCGCGTGGAAGACGTGCGACGCCCGCGCGTTTCCTGGAGTCGAAGGCACATTTGTCCATCCATTCGACGATGACAATTTCATTGCCGGTCACGGCACGATGGGGCTCGAGATTTTGGAAGACGCGCCGGACACCAAAGCGGTCATCACCGCGATCGGCGGCGGTGGATTGATCGTCGGAGTTGCCAGCGCAATCAAAGCGCTCAAACCGGAGGTTAAAATTTTTGGCGCCGAACCTGAGACCGCAGCGCCTGCGGCGTTGTCGTTCGAAAAAGGTTCTCCGCAGGTTTTTGAAAATTGGAAAGCGTCGTTCGTCGACGGCGCGGGCGGCCAAAGCATGTTCCCGCGAATGTGGGAACGAATGAAACCGGTGGTGGATGGTTACATCGTCGTGACTTTGGAAGAGACGAAAAAGGCAATGCGATTAATGGCGGAAAAAGCGCGGGTGATTGCGGAGGGTGCGGGCGCCTTGTCATTAGCCGCGGCACTCACCGGCAAAGCCGGCAAAGGTCCGATCGTCGCAGTCGTTTCCGGGGGGAATATCGATCTCTCGAAATTTAGCGAACTGATCGGGTCTGAACGAACTTAGTGTTGCTTCGGTTTCGGCGCGCAGACCGCTTCCGCTACGGCCTTGGCGAAATCGTCTTCGACGTTTTCGATTGTAGCCATTCCGCCAACTGCGCCGCCCCACGAGAATGTCTTATCGATCTTGAACGAGCCGGCCGCTGTCTTCGCCGGCATTGAATAGAGCGTGATGGTCGCATCGATATGCATTTGTCCGAGACCGGCCAGCATCATGCGGGCAAATTGACTGCCTCGTTCATATCTCTGGAGCGCAACGACCACGCGATAATTGCGCGCGCTTCGCGCACCCTGTGGCGCGCGGGTTCGAATCGCGACCTCGATCTTTTGCGAAAACCGTTCTTTGTCGGCCGTAGTCAAAACTACTTTTGGTCCGGCTGCGGCAACTTCAGCGCTGACTTTGTCTCCGCTAATGACTCGGGCATCGAATGTAAGAGCCTTGGAATAAGTTGGTTTGCCTCCGCTGGTTGCGCAGCCCGAGACTAACAAGGTCGCGATCAGGCAACCAAACGTTGAAGTAATGGCCCAAAGGGAAACGAATGTAGTTTTCATGTAAGGGATGATTCGAAGATTGAAGAAACGCCGGACGTGCCGTTGCTGGAATTCAGTGAGAATGAATCATTTCGTGGCAGCCTGCGACGTTCGCAGTTAGCAGGGCGACGAGGATCCCATACAGCACAATGGTCCGCAACGTAGTCTTCGATCGAAAATAAAAATATCCGTGGACGATGTAGACGATATAGAGGCCGAAGAACACGCCCCAACCGCCGTCATTGGCCAAATGTTTGCTCACTACCGCGATCAGCCCGAGCGGAAACATGTAAGCGAGCGGCCACATTCCGGGCGCGGTCAACAAGAGTGCAACCACCCATGCCGCCACGTAGGCGATGATTTTGTAAACAAGTCGAACCCGACTCGTTCGTTGCCCGATATCGGGATCGGTCATCTAGTCGGTGACTGTAATTGGCGTCCCGACCGGTGCGTTGTCGTAAAATTTTTCGGCCATTCCCTGAGGCACGCGAATGCAACCGTGCGATGCCGCGTAGGGCGGGCAATAGCCCTGGTGCATGGCATAACCGCCTGTGAAGCGCATGCAGTACGGCATTTTCGCCGGGTCGAAATGACCGCCTTTCGGGCAGCGATCTTTGCGAACGTCGATGTTCGAAACCAACACGTTGCCATCGCGATCGATATAATCACCGAATTCGCTCGAGAAATGGTTTTTGTCTTTTGAAACGACGGAATAATGACCCGATGGAGTGGAAAAGCCTTTTTTGCCGGTCGAAACGGTGGACTCGCCCACTAAACGTTTTCCTTTGTAAAAATATGCCTTTTGTTCGGCCATATGAACCACGATGCGTGGGTCGCCGTTCGCCCCGGAGTCATCCCACCAACCGGGCATTGGCGTAGGTGTCGGCATGACCGCCGCGAGCGGGTTTTGCATTTGCTGTTGCATATCTTCGCAGCTGCAAAATAAGACTGCGACCGCTGCCGAGACTGCCAGTTGGATTAAGGCCCGTTGTTTCATAAACCGGTGGATATTAACGTGCAGGTAGTTAGGGGGTGCAATGGGAAAACGCCAGTTTGTGGTGGACCGAGCAGTTCCTTGCTCGATGGGGAATGCCGGCAAAGCCGGATTAATTCCAGCAGCGCCCACCCTGCGGTCGCTCCACCTTGAGTTTGACGCGTTATCATGACGGAAATACGCTCGTTTATGGCCACTCTTACAAAAAATGCGCCGCCTTCCCGGGAAGCCAGCACGACGGCAGTTCAGCCACCGATAAATCTGGATAATTGGATCGAGAAAAACCGGGATTTATTCAAACCGCCGGTCAGTAACCGTTATCTTTATGACGGGCGGGACTTTTTCGTGATGGTGATCAAGGGCCCGAACGCCCGGAACGATTTTCACAAAGTCGATTCGGAGGAGTATTTCTATCAGCTCAAGGGCGACATTAAAGTGCGGATCCGGGAGGGCGACAAAATCGTCGATCACCTGGTGCGCGAAGGTGAGACATTCTTCATTCCGCCGAATGTTCCGCATGCACCGGTCCGGCCGCCTGACACGATTGGGGTGGTGGTTGAGAGACGACGTCCACCGGGCGAGCACGAACACGTGATTTTCTATTGCGATAATTGCGGCGCTCTCGTCGAAGACATTGATTTTGATTGCGCCGACATCGTCGAGCATTTCAGCAAGGCCATGAAAGACTTCTGGGCGGATGATTCGCGCCGGACCTGCAAAAAGTGCGGCCATAA
>JAJPJU010000272.1 GCA_021324035.1 Spartobacteria bacterium
CCGCGGGGCCGGCGCCGTTATGGCCGGCGCCGGTACTACAATCGCGGCGATCGTAATGACAATTTCAACGAGCCTTACAACGAAGCCCGGAACGACCCGCCCGGCTCCGGCACTGGCGATCCGGTTGCAATCGAGACCATGGAAGGCGCGCCCGAGGGCGATCAAGCCCAGCGCGAACCGGAATTCGGCGAAGGGATCATTGAGATTTCCGGCAAAGGTTTCGGTTTTCTGCGCGATCCCAAACGTAATTTCATCCAAACGCCCCAGGACATTTTTGTCACTCCTGAAATCGTCCGCCGTTTTGGGTTACGCGACGGAATGTGGATTTACGGGGAAACGCGTCGCGGCAGTCGCGGTCCCCAGTTAATCAAACTCCTCAACATCAACGGCGAAGAGCCCACCAAGTATCAGGGACTCCGCCCGTTTGAAGAGCTGACGACCATCAATCCGAACAAACGGATCAAACTCGAGACGGTGCCGGATCGTTACACCACGCGAGTGATGGATCTGATGACCCCGCTCGGAATGGGGCAGCGCGGTTTGATCGTCGCGCCGCCGCGGACCGGTAAAACTACTCTGCTGCATCATATCGCCGATGCGGTAACGAAAAATCATCAGGAGATGAAGCTGATCATTCTCCTGGTCGATGAGCGGCCGGAAGAAGTCACTGATTTCAAGCGTTCGCATCCGAAAGCGGAAATCATTGCCAGTTCGAACGATAGCGATATCAAGAGTCACACCCGCATCGCTCAGCTCGCGATCGAGCGCGCCAAACGATTGGTCGAAGCCGGGCAGCACGTTTTCATACTGCTCGATTCCATCACCAGAACCGCCCGCGCGTTCAACAATGCGATGGGCGGTGGCGGCCGAACCATGAGCGGCGGTATCGACGCCCGTGCGATGGAAATCCCAAGAAAGATTTTTGCTGCCGCGCGAAACACCGAAGAGGCTGGATCGCTCACGATTGTGGCCACGGCACTGATTGAAACCGGCAGCCGCATGGACGAACTCATTTTCCAAGAGTTCAAAGGCACCGGTAACATGGAAATGGTGCTGGATCGCAAAATCAGCGATCAGCGAATTTACCCTGCAATCGATATCTTCCTGTCCGGCACCCGGCGCGAAGAGTTGCTTCTCCAGCCGTGGGAGCTTGAAAAGATTAATTTGATCCGTCGCGGGCTGGCCGGCCACAAACCGGAAGAGGCGATTCAGCGTCTGCTCATGTTCGTGAAGAAATTTCCGACCAACATGCAGATGTTGAAAGAAATCCCGGGCTAAAAATGTAGCGGCGCTGTCTAGGCGTCGATCTCACGTGAGTGCTTCGTTACCTGCCGGCGGTCGTCAATCGCCGCCTCCGCACGAGGTCGAGTGGGAAGTTCTGCCACCGGAAGATCGGCAGGCGCGCGGCTCGGTAGAATCCGTCTTCAAGGTCGTTTCGTTGGTGATGGATCGATTGATCCGCATCCCGGGGCTCAAGAAACGACTCGGACTGAATCCAATTGTCGATCTTGTTCCCGGCTTTGGGGACATTGCGGCCGCGCTCGTTTCGGTTTCGGTGGTCGTTTATGGAGTCCGCCGGGGCATACCCAAAATCGTTCTCGGCCGCATGGCCCTGAATGTTTTGATCAACGAATTGGTTGGTCTTGTTCCAGGCGTCGGTTCGGTATTCGCGTTTTGGTTTCAAGCGAACACGCGAAACTACGAAATGGTCCGCGGCCACATCGATAGCCCCGGGCGTTCCACGAAAGCTGATAAGATTTTCGTAAGCGTGATTCTCGCGTTGGTGATCGTGGTTATCATCGGGGGAATTTTCGGAACATTCTTAATGCTGCACGAGCTGGCCAAGTTGCTCACGAAGATCTAAGCAACTCCTGCTTTGATATATCGCGCGTAGAGATCGTGGATCGTTTGTCTCGCCTCCCGATATTCGGTCGCGAACGTCTCGGCAGTATCGTAACCGAGCCAATGCACCACTTTTGCTTGCTCGTCCGGAACAGTGGGCAGCGTTGAGACCGATTTCGTTTCGAAGCGCCGGAGTACAGTTTCACAGCGGCGCAGGAAAGCGTAACTCGCATCCGCCTTGTCCGCGTCCACTTTGGAGATGGCCTGATCGTTCTGTAATCGCCTTAGCGCGCGGTTCCAGTTGGGTTCCCATGTCCCAGAACGCATTTGCAGCGCCTGGACCAGAAATTCTGCTTCGATCATGCCGCCAACGCCGGTCTTAAAGTCGAGAAATTCGGAGCCGCTGCTTCGCTCGCGATGAATTCGATCAAGCATGTTATCGATCTTTAAGAAGAGATCGGGTTGTTGCCCGGAGTTTCGCCAAATAGTCTGGACAAGGTCGAGATAGGCGTTCTGGGACGAACCGCTGATTGGTCGTGCTCGTGTCAGCGCCTGGATTTCCCAAAGTTGCGCGCGGTCGCGATAATACGATTCGTACGCCACCAGTGGCGCCACCAGCGCACCTTTTTCTCCGTCCGGTCGAAGGCGCGCATCCAGTGACGCAATCATTCCTTCGGAGGTTGGTTGCGCAGTCGCCGTGATCAGATTCTGGGCCGCTCGAGTGTCATCTCCGATGAATATCACATCGAGATCTGCGCCGTAGTTCAGGTCGCGGCCGCCAAATTTTCCCAATGCGACGATAGTCAAACTTTGTCCCCCGAGCAGGTTGTTGGTAAATCGAACGCACGCCTCAGCCAGGTCCGATAACTCGCTGAAAATGGTCTCAGCCTCGGCGACGCCGAGAACGTCCCGCATTATGATTCGCAAAGTCTGTCGTTGCCGATAGGCCCGAACGGGATCGAGCTTCGCAGCCCTTGCTCCAAACGTGCCAAGCCGCGCCAAATGATCTTCCACTGACCGTGGCTGATTGAAGCTCTTGTCGCGAGTGACTTCCTCGAGCAGCTGAGGACGACGAATCAGCAAGTCCGCCGCGAATCGGCTGCGATCAAGAGCCTTGGTGAGAAGTTCGAGCAGCGTCGGATTGGTGGCGAGCAATTCAAAGAGCAATCCGCGCAATCCGTACGCTTCCACAAAGCGAACGAACCGGTTCAATGTCGCGTCGGGATCGGCGCTCGTTCCAATTTGGGCCAGTAGCGCTGGCCGGAGCTTTGCGAAAACCTGTTTTGTCCGGGGTGCAATGTGCGAGGCGGAGGTCGGTTTCAGTAAATCGGCCAGCGACCGGGCGACCGCTTTCTGGTCTTTGAACTTTTCGAGGCCAGGGTGACTCGCTTCTGCCGGGCCGGCGGTTATGACGCGATCGAAAATCGACCGCACCCGGTCCATCGTTGCTCGGAGTTGTGCGTTGAATTCTTTGCGCGAATCAAAACCCAGGCTTCGGGCAAGTCGTTCCACCGCCACCGGCTCGCGCGGAACGGTATGGGTCTGCTGCTCGGCTTCAATTTGCAGCCGGTGCTCGACCTGCCGCAAGAAGCGATAGGCGCGATCCAAATCCAGAACCTCGTTGTTTGGAACCAGTTCGAGATTTGCCAGCGCGCGCAACGCGTTCAGGGTGCTTGCTTCCTGTAGAAATGCATGGCGCCCGCCATGGATGAATTGCAGCGTCTGGACGACGAATTCAATTTCACGAATGCCGCCACGGCCAAGTTTGACATCTCGTTCCAAATCCTCGGCCGCATCGTGCTCGATCCGGCGCTTGATCGCGGCAATTTCGTCGAGCAAATCCGGGGTGGGACTGCGTGGATAAATAAATGGCTGATGCTGCCGCAGGAATTCGTAAGCGAGCTCACGACTGCCGGCGATGCCGCGGGCTTTGATCAACGCGATTCGTTCCCAGGTTTCACCGAATCCGGAGTAGTAATTTTCCATGCTCTCCAGCGAGCGCGCGAGTGGACCCGCCGAGCCCTCCGGGCGAAG
>JAJPJU010000286.1 GCA_021324035.1 Spartobacteria bacterium
CTCGTTTAGATCATCGAACGTGAGATAGCCTTGCTCTTTGGCCAGCTTGATCAGCTCCCGTAACCGTGCCTGGATTTCGGCGGCAGCATCGGCCTCGCTTTTTGGAGCAAGCAATGCAGCAGGCGTCGTCCGGCGGGCCCGGACGAGCTTCGTAATTCGCTGCGCTTTGAAGGCGGCGATTCGGACTGCGCCGTTTTTCGATCGCACTGCCGGGGAAAGTTCGGAGTCCGGGCGTCGTGCCCGTTTAAGTTTCGGACGCTTCGCCGCTGACCGGCGAAGAGCTCTCCTTGCTTTCGATTGTCTGGCCAAGACTGTAGGTTAAGGGTTGTGGCCTTCGCTCAGCATTCCTGCGGATGGACAATTAACGGCCAGCCTCAGAAACAGACGAAAGCCCGGAAATCTGGTGGAGTTGCTCACGTAGGTCAACAATTTCTTTCTGTAAATTCACTACCTCGCCGGTCGTCAGTTGCGGGAGGCGAATTCGCGTTTCCGCGATTTCGAGCTGGCGACGTAATGCTCCCTGCATTAAGCCTTTCCACCAGCTTTCGGTCACCTCCAGCCCATTGGCCGGCACCTTTTGCATCAGCCAAGCAGAAACCAGGCCCTCCTCTTTCGCGGAGAGCTTCGACATGAACGCGTTCAGCGAGGCCGAATCGTCCGGGTCCAATTTGCTGTCCAGGATTTTGGTCAATAAATCCGTGCCCGCGATCTGTTCGAGCAGATCGCGCCAGTTTTGCTGCAACAGAAATGCGCGCGCCTCTCGATCACGCAACGCAAGCAGACAAAGCATCGCCAGATCATGACGCGGCATAACCGCCAAATCCGGACCGGCGGTCTCCCGATCTGCGCCACGATCGCGCCGCGACTGCGGCACCAGCTTTTCGAACTCGGAAGCGGGCAAGCCAAGTCGAGCGCTCATTTTATTTAGAACTTGTCCTCGCATCAGCGGATCGCGAACGTGACCGGCCGTCTCGGCAAGATTTCGCGCCAACTGCATCTTTGCGCTCAGCGAAGTCATGTCGACTTTCACAGTTTCACGCTCGATCCAGTAATCGAAAAAATCGCGGGCTGAGGCCACCCGCTTTTCAAATTCCTCCTTCCCATCTCGCCGGACCAGCGAATCCGGATCTTCTCCGGCCGGCATGTCGACAATTCGCACAACCAAATCATGCTGAAGCAATGAATCCAGGGAATGCGCAGCTGCCTTTTGCCCGGCCTGATCGGCATCAAAGCAGAGCACAACTTCGCCGACAAAACGCTTCAAGATGCGCGCTTGATGATCGGTGAAGGCCGTTCCTTGCGGTGCGACAACATTTTTAATTCCTGCTTCAAACAAACTGATAAGATCGAGCTGGCCCTCACACACAATCGCGCAATTCGCTTCAATCAGCGCCCGTTTCGTTTTGTTTAACCCAAAGAGAACGCGGCCTTTTTGAAAAAGCGGCGTCTCCGGGGAATTCACATATTTCGCGGCCTTCGGATCGGCCTCCAGCAATCGCCCACTGAAAGCAATCACCTCGCCGACATCGTTGCAGATCGGAAACATGATGCGGCCTCGAAAGCGATCGTAAATATCGCCGCTTGGCCGTTCTTCATCCCGAGGCTTGACCAAACCGCTTTGCAAAAGCTGCGTGCGCGAATAGCCGCGCTCGACCGCCCATTTCAAAAATGCGTCCCAATTTTCCGGCGCGAATCCGAGCTGCCAATCCTTCGCTACCCGCCGGTCGATCCCGCGATTTTTCAAATATACCCGGGCTGGTTCGGCGAACTCCCGTTTTAAAAGGTTATCCTGAAACCACTCGGCAGCTTCCGAGTGCAGCTTTAACAGCGTCCGCCGCGATTCATGCTGCCGGCTCTCATCTTCGCCTCCGCGTTCCTCGACAATGGGAATGCCGGCCCGGGCAGCCAGCTTTCGAACAGATGAGGGAAAGTCGACGTGTTCATACTCCATCACGAACCGAAAGACACTTCCGCCCACCCCGCACCCGAAGCAGTGAAAGGTTTGCCGTTGAGGATTGACGTGAAACGAAGGCGTTTTCTCCTGATGAAACGGGCAGAGCGCCTTGAAATTCGCACCGGCGCGCTTCAGCGGAAAGTAGGCCCCGATCACTTCGACGATATCGTTCGCAGCCGCGATCTGTTCGATGGTTTCGGAAGGAATCACTGGTTCGATTTTTCGCTCGTTTACGTTGTGAAGCGATGCCAAATTTAGCCAACGCCGAAAGGTTTCCAACCGATGAAGAGATTGTTAATCCTCGGTCTGATCGCGGCCTCCGCGCTGTTCGAGCCCGTTTACGGGCGAGACACGATTCATAAGGGCGATGTGGTGGTGGTCCCGTTGAATGGTGAAATTTCCAAGTCGTTGCTGATGTTTGTCCGGCGGGCGGTGAAAAGCGCGGAAAGCAACGGCGCCACCGCGGTTGTCTTTGAAATGGATACCTATGGAGGGCGACTCGATTCAGCGGCCGATATTGTAAAAGCCCTCAACCAAACCACGATTCCGACCTACACTTTCATCAACACCAACGCTGGTTCGGCTGGGGCGATCATTGCCATAGGCACGCAACATATATTTATGGCCCCGGTGAGCGCGATTGGCGCAGCCGCGCCGGTCTTATCAACTGGCGAAGATCTTCCCGCCACATTGAGAGAGAAAACCGTGTCGTATTGGACTGCGCTGATTCGCGGCGCAGCCACAAAGAATGGCCACAATCCCGATGTTGCGGTCGCGTTCATGGATAAAGACAAGGAAGTGAAGCTTGGTGATCGCGTTATTCACCCGAAGGGGACGTTGTTGAGCCTTAACGCCCAGGAAGCCTCCGAAAAGATAAACGGCAAACCCGTGCTCGCCGATGGCATCGCCGACTCGATCGCTGATCTTGTGAAGAAAGCGAACCTCAAAGGCAGCGTCGCGTCGATCCGTCCGACCGGGTTCGAACAGCTCGCGTTTTGGATCACTGCGCTCGCCCCGTTGCTCTTGCTGGGCGGAATCGTTTGCGCGTGGCTCGAATTCAAAGTGCCGGGAGCAACTTTGCCGGGAATCGTTTCGGCGGTTTGCTTCGCTTTATTTTTCCTTGGCCATTATCTGGCGGGCCTTGCGGGATGGGAAGTGGTGGCTCTGTTCGTTTTGGGAGTGGCTCTGGTCATCATCGAAATACTTTTCTTTGCTCATTCGACCATAGTCTTCGGCGTAGTCGGCGTATTTCTCATGTTGGCTTCGTTGTTCTGGGCCATGGTCGATCGCTATCCAGGCGAGACGTTGTTTCCAACGGGCGGGACGCTGGCTTTGCCGTTGTTAAACCTTTTGCTCGCGCTCATTGGAGCCGCAGTCGTGATCGGTCTGCTCGCACGATATTTGCCGAAGACGAGCATTTACCGCCGCTTTGCGTTGATGACGGCCAACCCATCGGGACCATCGTTTGCTGCAACGCCACGCGAGTTCGCTAGCGCGCTTGATCTGTCACCCGGCGCTGAAGGAACGTCTTTGTCGATCTTGCGTCCAAGCGGTAAGGCCCGTTTTCTCGATCAGATCATCGACGTGGTCACGCAGGGCGAATTCATTCCGCCAAACACCGCGATAATTGTCGTTCGCAAGGACGGAATGCGGGTAGTCGTTAGGGCCGCGCAGTCCTAACCGCCGGCGACGACTCGAATAATCTCGATACGATCGCCTTCGGCGAGAGTCCGTTGACCCCATTCGCGCCGATGCAACGCAACCCCGTTGTGTTCAATCAAAACTGCCTGCGGCGGCATCTGGTAGCGATCGACAAGGTCGGCGACGTTCCCGGCGCCCTGAGTCTCCGCTTCTTCGCCGTTGAGAAAGATCCGCATTACCCAGTCAACGTCTGTTCCCAATCCTTCCACACCGGCTCCAACCCCCTCTGTCGCAGCAATGCAGCGATCGTTTCAGGGGACCGGTCATCGCTGATTTCAAACTGGCCGGTCGCGAGTTCATCTTCGCCATCTTGGAAATCCGGCGGAACGATGCGCCCGCGCACGGTGTGATGAAGATGTTCTGTGCCGCGACCGGTATAGCCGCCGGGTTCAGTGTGGCTGCCGGCGCTCATCGTCGTGACACCCAGCGATATCAAAGCATCGCGCAACGCGGCCCGCTCCCGAGTGCTCAACACGATTCCAACCTGTGGAAAGGTTAGCCGAATCGCGCAAACCAGCTGGGCCAGCTCGCGGTCGCTTATGGAAAAAAGCGGGCGGAAGCCTCCGGCCGCCGGCCGAAGCCTGGGAAGGCTGACCGTGATTTGCGCCTGCCAGCA
>JAJPJU010000323.1 GCA_021324035.1 Spartobacteria bacterium
ATCGCAGCCCGGGCGGCTTCGGTGCCGCGATTAATTTCCTCTTCCAGGCAACGCGCACGGGCCTGGCTTTCATTGTCGAAACTCAGAACCACGTTGATAACGGGAATGGCGTGAGTCACCGCGATCCGTTGCAACGCGTCGGTAACCGAGTGGCTCAAATTTTTGGCGTGATCGGTTTCGCCTTTCATGATGACGCCGATGGCAATGATGGCGTCGCCGCGTTTTTGGGAGGCGAGCTCGCGCACGACAACCGGAATTTCGAACGCTCCCGGAACTTGAAACAGGGTTGTGGTTACGGTCGGAATCAGCAGACGCAATTCGGCGACCAAATGATCAACCAGTCCCTGGACATACGCGGCGTTGAACTGGCTGGCTACGATCGTGAAATGTCTTTTAACGACGCCGACGGCGCGCGGGCGAGGGGAAATCGCGTTGGACATTGCCCTCTATTGCTCCAACAAACGGCGCTCGGCAAGCTCCCGCGAATGGCAGGGACATTGGGCTGCGATGTCCGCGGACGTCCCGAGCCGGAGTGGCATCACAGCGCGGGAATTTTAAAGGCGAGAGAGCGCCTTGGCGGCGAGGGCCTTCGTTTTCTCGATCCTTACTTCTTCGGTTTCAGGTCCACCAATACTGATGCGAATGAAAACGTTATTTTTCAAAACATAAAGCGCGCCGCCCACACGATTTGCCGACCAAAAGGCGTCTTCCCCAATGCCTTCAATCTTCTTTGGGAGTTGTCTTCCTTCTTCGTCGTTTTCCCTCAAACTCTTTTTCTTCTCCTCATCGCCTTCCTTTTCGGGCGCATGACCAACGTATTTGGCGAAGGTTTCATGCCAGAATGTTTCGGGGTCGACGGCTTTTTCCGACGCGGTATCGCGTTGGGTTATCGCCAGGCTGACGGATTTGTTGAAGGTTTCGGTGGTATAAAAACACTGGCCGATTCGGAATCTCCCGTCGGAAGCTTCGCTGGATTTCGCGTCTTTTACCGGGGACTCTTGAACCTTTTGCACTTCATCATTGGTGATCAGCGAACACGCATCGGTAATTACCTTTGCCGCCTTCGGCTTCGACTTTTGGCAGCCGGCAAAGGCGATGACTAGCGCGAGGAGGAATGGATAGAACTTGTTCATTGCGAAGTTTTCTGGGTTGAAGATGGCCGCGCGACCACCAATCCGGTCAATAAAAAGATCAGCGCCGCCGAAAACAAACAGTAGCGGCAGAAGGCATGCAGCCGAAACGCCTGAACAAACAAAAGCCAGAGCGTCACTGCGAACATGGCGAGCACAGTCCAGCTGAAGAACCTGCGCGCGTGGGCATAGCCAAACGCCGCAAATATCGCAAAGGTAAAGACCGCAAAATAAGCGAGCATGCCCAATCCGGAGACTGGAAACCATCCAATCTTTGCGTAGGAGCTGCCCAAAACTTTAAAGCAATCGGGCGATTGGCCACATACCGCGGTTTCCCCAGATAAAAAAATCACCGTGAGATAAGTCGCTTCCGTCAATCCGATCAAGGCGACGATAGCGGCTGCGATATAAAAAATAATTTCTCCCCGGGAGCGGGTACTGGCCGAATTTTCAGTGCGGTCTTTTGCCATTGGATTATTACGAAGAGGGCTTTGCGTTTTTTACCGCGGTTTCGACAAAGCCGGGGAACTTGTCCGCCATCAATTGGTCCGGCGGTACGGCCTGGTTGTTCAGGAAAATCGTCGGGGTTGTTTGCACGCCAAGACCGGCGCCACGCTGCTGATCGGCCTGGACGGTTTGGACCACCGCAGGACTGTCGATGTCGCGCTTAAATTGTTCGACATCGAGTTGCAACATGCCGGCGTAAGCGATGAACAGACCACGGACGTCGGGCGCATTACTCCAGGCCTGCTGTTCCTTGAAAAGCAGATCGTGCATTTGCCAGAAGCGCCCTTGCAGCCCCGCGGCTTCGGCAGCGCAAGCGGCTTCGCGAGCGTGAGCGTGCATCGCCAACGGAAACTCGCGGAAAATCACCCGCAAGTTGTGCTGTTTTTGCAGCTGGTTGATAGGCTCCGAAAGTTTGCCGCAGGGTGGACATTGAAAATCGCCGTATTCCTCCAGCGTCACGGGGGCGTCGGCCGGCCCGAGGACGTGCCCGGTTTCCTTCGAATCGCTGGTCTCTTTGGTAATTCGCAGGGTCGGGTTGGCGGCCAGCTTCTTGCGATAGAAAATGGCGCCGCCGCCGACAGCGAGGGCCGCGACCAGGCCAACAATAATAAAAGGAGCGTATCGTCTCATGAGCTAAGCGTGCACATATAGCCTACCTCAGTGAGCCTGCAACGATCTGATTGAGGTTCCTATTGGGCGGGCAGCGCCGTTCCTGACTTGCTCTTTACCAACGCGGTGTCGATGGCGTCGATAAATCCGTCAACGTTAACGTCTTCGCGGAAATTCGAGCCGGTGATTGCGTTGCCGGACTGTGACTTGGTCTGGGCGACATCAATCGCATCGCAGAAGCGGTCTGCGTTCGTATCGCCCACAAGCACGCCCATCGGGATCGAAACGTTTCCGGTGTTCGTTCCGTCACTAACGCCGGTCAGCGTGATGGCGATGTTCTGCGCATTCGGAACTCCGCTGCAATTGACAGTCACGACGCTACCGTTGGCGCTGTTGGTCGCGGGTTGCCCGGCGCAGGTGGCTGCACCGACGGTGACTGGACCTGGGAAGGTGACGACGATGGTGTGATTTCCGTTCGGTCCACCCGTGCGGCATTCAATTCCTTCCGGTCCGCTCAGTGGCAGATCAATATCAAAGTCACCCGCCGAGCCGTGGGTCTTACGCGAAACCGCGCCAATCGGCGCGATGCCGGTCGCGGAGCAGAAACTGTTGCCGCTGACCAAATAAGTCGATGCTGGATAACTGTTGTCGGTCTGTGCTTTGACAAACGTGTGATCGACGAACGAGTTCGAGCGCTCCTGAACGGTATTATCCGCAAAAGTGCGCCCATTGACGCCGCCAAGTAATGCGCCCGGCTGCGGATTGCCCACACCGGACTTGGGAACAAGAATGGTGATCGTTCCGTCGGGTTGAAAATTACTCGCCGGATCAGCTGGGAACTGCTGCTGTTCCGAAATCACAAAGACGGCGGGGACACCAGCGTCCGCCAATGTGCCGTAAGTGAAAGATGGGACACCGTTGGAGTCCGTCGTCATACCCGCAAACCACTGCTGGGCCGCGGCGTCGCCCGCCACCGCCTGGGCCGAGTACGAATTCCAAACAATCCGCCAGCGACTGTTCGGCGGAAGCGAAGCCAAGCTGTTCACCTTCATCTTGAACATCAACAAGCCGGTAGAGGGAGGTTCACCGACCGCGACATAATCGATAAGCAACGATGGAGGCGTGGCTGTTTGGGTGTTGGCCTCTTGATGGGCCGGATCGTTCCGGTGAATCACCAGCCCGCTGCAGGTATCGCCGACATAAGGCGCGAAAACTTCGTTGTTCGGACACGAACTTCCGGCGCTATTGACCGCGACGACTTTATAATAATACGGCGTCGTATCGTTGGTCGCGAGCGTGTCGTCGTAAGTCCCTCCGGTTTGGGCGCCGGACACAATATTTAACAACGTCTCGTTTCCGGGCGAGGTGCCGCGGAGGATCTGATAATTATTAATCATCAAATTGCCGGTGTCGGCTTCGGACCATTGCAAATGAACGACGTTTCCGACGCGGCGCTGACTAAGAAGGGGAGTGCCCGGCTTCGAGGTATCGCTCGCGGGATCCTTCGCCGCAAAAAGTCGGCGTCCGCTCGATTGGCGAGCGATCACCGCAGTGCTGGTGTAGCCGTTGCCTTGATTGGCGAGGGATTCGCCTTGCGGCGTCAAAGGCGCTTGAACGCACGGACCGCCTTCGCAACCGTTTACGTAGCCGACTTGAACCCGTCCATCTTTGTCGACGGTCATATCGAAAAAGTCGAGGAGGTTGCGGCAAATATTGGCACCGCCTTTTGCCCAGATACAACCACGCTGCATCGGCGCGTTTGGTGTTGCGTCCGTAGTTGTCCAGGTCAGACCGCCATCAAAGGTGTTGGCAATGTAGAGATGCCACACGCCTGCAAAGTTTGGCTGAAGCGCATCGCCTGCAGTTTTGGTTCCATAAAAGGCAACAGCCGCGCGACCCGCATCTCCGGCGGTGGCTGCCGGGTAACGAACATTTTGCAAACCATAGAAATCCGAAACGCTGAAGAGGTTTTGCCAGGTCGCTCCGTGATCAACAGATGTGGCAACCACGGCCTGGGTATCGTTGTTGGCAATTGCAAAGTAAACGCGTCCGCTGGCATCGACCGAAACCGCCGGATCCTGGAAACTCGCAGAAGGGGCAGTGGAGATGACGCCGTTCTGAACATGGCGCACCGTCCAGGTGATCCCGTTGTCTTCCGAGACGGCAACGCTTCCGGCGCCGTCGCAAGTGTTAAACGGCAGAAAGACCGTTCCATCCTGAGGTGAAACTTTCACATGGCCGTGCAGTCCACTACAGACATTAACGAGTGGAGGGGTCACGATCACAGACGGGCCGAACGTCAGTCCGCCGTCGTCGCTGCGAGAGCACAGCCCGGTGTTATTCGCCGTATCCTGCGAACAATAATAGACCGCGTGATTGTACGGCGTCGGCAGCGTCGGAACTGGTGAGTGGTACATTCCGCCTCCGATTGTTTCGTGATCGACCGCTGACGCGAGCCCGCTGCCCTGTGTCGGAACCCATACTTGTCCATCATTGTCGGTGAAGGACGTTTTGCAGGTTGGAGAAAGCAAAGTCAGCTCGCCGGTAAACGATCGACCGAGCGGCGAATCCGTAAACCCAATCGGGTCGGAATCGACAGCGATTTGTGTAGCGGCGGCGCGATTAACCCACGTTGAAGACAATCCGTTAGCCGGGCACGAATCATCGAACTTCACGAACAATGTTTCTAACCCCGAATAATAGACCGACGTGTCACTGAGCCAGTTGCTACCGATCGACGGTTCTCCGGCATTGCGGCCCATGTACTCGACTCCGTTTGGCTGCTGACCGGCTTCAGTTGTCTTTACCTGAACCAATACGCCGGGCGCGGTGAAATTCTCGAATCCAATCTTTGCGCCGTTATCCAGGGGTGCCGGCGGAAGATTTGTCGATTTTGGCGGCGGCACACTGCCGGCCGGGCCGGTATCATCGGTTGTGAAGGTGCCGTTATAATCGAAGGGCGCGACCTGAGGTACCGCACCTGGGTTCGGAGTCTCGCAAACTTGGACCCAATAGGGAAAAGTCGAGGGCACAGGGCCGCCCGGCTGATAAAGCAAAACCTCCGACGAAGTTGCTTGGTCCACGGGTCCGGCAACCGACACGGCAGTGCCCGGCGTCGCCCCGTAAAGCAAAGTGACGGTCAGATCATTCGTCGGGATGGTCGCGGTCGCTGTTACAATGATGCGAACGTCGGTAGGAAGCGCGGTAAATGGACCATTCAACGGCGTGCCACACGGAAATTCTGTCGGAGTGTAAGTCCCGCTGAATACTATGGGCACCGAAGCTGACGGGTTTACACTACGGATGTTACTCGCGCGACTTGGTGAAGTTTTGCTCGTACGCGCCTTGGCCGATAAATCATGGACGGTCAAAGCAATGAGAAAAATGCTGAGCAGGAAAAACGGTAGCCCGGCTAGAATGCGGGCGGACGTTGAATGGGAGGTTGATTTCATAGGCTGGGTCCGGTTCGTGAGAGTTTTCACCGTATACATCGAGAAATGCCCTCCGAACGGACGCATTGGCGAGGATGCTTCGATGGAACTAAGAAAAAACCTCATGCCGCCGCGGTTCCTTTGTCCGCGACGGCAAAAGTTTTGCGATTAAACGCGACTGTTACGGTAACGCCGTGCCCGACTTGCTCTTAACCAGCGAAGTGTCGACGGCATCGATGAATCCATCGACGTTCACATCTTCGCGGAAGTTAGTCAGCCCGACCGCCTTACCGGATTGCGACTTGGTTTGACTCACATCGATCGCATCGCAGAACCGGTCGGCGTTTGTGTCGCCGGTCAGCACAGCCATCGGAACCGAAACGTCGCCGCTGTTCGAGCCTCCAGTTACTCCGATCAAATTAACCGAGAGAGTTTGAGCATTGCTCACGTTGGTCAGGTTCACGGTTACTTGAGTGTTGTTAACCGTGAAACTGCTGACTGAGCCGGTGCCGCCGTTTCCGGGCGTGACCGTCGCGTCTGTAACTGTAACCGGAACGGCAAATGTGATGATCACTTTGTAATTACCCGATGCTCCGCCGCTGCGGTCTTCGATTCCCGGATTTCCGAGAAGCGGGAGGTCGACATCGAAGTCGCCCGCGAAACTGTGGGTCTTGCGTGAAACCGCGCTTACCGGGGCAATTCCAGTGGCTGCGCAGGAATTGTTTCCAGTGACCGTGTAAGTGGCGGCCGGAAAACTATTGTCGGTGTCACCTTTAATGAAGGTATGATCGACGAGCGCTGTTGATCGCTCCAATGTTTGCGGCGGCGTATCTGGGCTGTTGAATGTCCGGCCGTTAACGGCGCCGAGAATATCTCCGGGCTGCGGATTTCCGATTAGCGACTTATCGATGTAGATCGAAATCGTGCCGTCGGCGTTGAAAGTGCTGGCTACGTCTGGCGCTCCGAGCGGGTTTTCGACCGGAAGACCGATTACACCCGGCGCTGGATTCGGCGGTATAGGTTCCGTTTGCACCGTGCCGTACTCAAACGAGACAACCGAGTTGGCGTCAGTCGTCATTCCAACAAAGTATTGCTCGAACGGCGACGTAATGGAGTTCCATACCACTCTCCAGCGCGAGCTGGCCGGGACGGAACTCAGATTACTTACTTTCATCTGGAATAACAGCTTCCCAGGATGTGATGGAGGCTCGGCCACGGCGAGATAGTCGATGAGATATTGTGCTGGGATTGGAGGAGTGGCCGACGGAGCAGGAGTTGGTGACGGTGTTGGACCGACGGGAACTCCAGTCTCACTGCCGCCAATTGCCTCCGGATGACTCGGCAGGTTTCGGTGAATGATCATGCCCGAGCAGTTATCGCCGACAAATGGCGCGGCGATCTCATTGTTAGGGCAGGATGAGCCTACTGAGTTAGTTGCTACAACGGTGTAGTAATATGTGACTGTCGGATCAACCGCGGTTGTGTCGTCCAGTTTGGTCGTAGTCCCGGATACTGTCGCGATAGGAGTGCCATTCTCTCCGCCGGGGGTGGTTCCTCTGAATATCTGATAATTGGTGAGCGTCTGGTCGGTACCATTGTAGCCTGGATCTGCTTCGTTCCAGGCCAGATGAACCACAGGTCCAACACGGCGCTCAGTTATGAACGGCATTCCTGGTACCGACAGGGGATTAGGCTGC
>JAJPJU010000280.1 GCA_021324035.1 Spartobacteria bacterium
CGTTGGCCGCACCTTCTCCTGCAAGCACAATCCCAAACGGATGCGTTACCGCGGGAGCTGTGCCGCTATCGTCGTAAACTGGAATTGATGGGCTGCCAACGGCCGATGTTGGAACGTCAACCGTAATCGTTCCATTCACGCCCGGATTAAAGGTGCCGGTGGTCGAGTTACTGGTAACCATTGAAGTGCCATTGGGATCGAACTCACCCCACGCGTAGGCAACTACGTCTCCCGGGCTTACCTGCGCCTCGGTGGCATAGGTCTTACCATCGGGTCCCGTCCAGGCGACATAGTAAATCGTGAATAGGTTACCCGGTGAAGGCGTACTACTCAGATTCGCGATAGTCGTCGTAGTCGTAATTGTCTGGCCATCACCACTGGCGGAGAACGAGATCGCGGTGATGTCCGCTTGATCGGTCGGTCCTTGTCCTCCTGGCGCCGGATTAATCGCGTCGCCAACATTGTCAGTCACGACGTTAACGCCGCTGCAGGAAGTCGCGGGAGTGGGCGGCGGAATAGTTACCGCCTTCAGATCGGCCTCATTACTAAAGGCTCCGGCACCAACAGAGTTAGTCGCCTGAACCACGTAGTAGTAGTCAGTTACTGACGAATTCGCCGTTGTATCGGTGAAGCTCGTCTTGGTTGTAGTGTGACCAATCGGGGTTGGCCCTTCGCCACCGGAGCTTGTCCCGCGGTAAATGTTGTAACCGGTAATGTCCGCGCCTCCGTTATCAGGAGTTTTCCAGGTCAGATACGAGCCGGTGACATCGCGTACTCCGGATAAGCAGGCCGGCTTCGGAAGCATCGCCCCTGTTGTATCCGTGTTCGCATCGTTGTTTGCGAACAAGCTTATGCCGCCGGTTTGGCGCGCGACGCGCATGTAGGCGACGAAATCGTTCGGACCGGTTCCGCCAATACAGCCAGTGCTCACGCAACCATCGCTGTAGCCATAAAGAACATGACCTTTGTCGTCGACGGTGATTTCGTTGAAGTCGAGCAGATTGCGCTGAAGGTTGCTGCCGCCTTGCTGCCAAATTCCGGTCCTGGCCTGAACCGGGTCGTTAGGCGTGGCGTTGACGGTGGTCCAGGTTTTGCCGCCGTCATAAGTCGTGGCGATGAACGCATACCAGCTCCCGGGAAAACTCAGAGCCTGGTAATCGCCGGAGATATTTGTGCCGAGGAAGCCGACCGCTGCGCGGCCAGAGCTGCCGCCGACGGCTTCGATTTCAGCCGCGTTCACAATGCCGTGAGTCGCACCGAGATCGAAGTTGTTCGTCCACGAAATCGTGTCGCTCACCGCGTCGAGATGTCCTACCTGCACCCGGGCGTGACCTTCCGGCGGCTGGCCTTGAGCAACCGGCTCATTGTTCACGTACGAATAGTAAATCGTGCTGTCGGCATCGATCGCGATGGACGGATCAGCGCCCGTCCTTTGCGAAATAGCTCCCGGCACTTGGAAGGTATGCCAGGTTGTGCCGGCGTCGGTGCTGAACACACCGCCTTGCATTCCGCTGCATTGCGGAACCGGCAGCCAAACTGCGCCGTCGGGCGCGACGTGAAGGTGGCCGTGCAATCCGCCGCAATTTCCGTTCGGCGCACTTGGTCCCTGGCCGGTGTAGGCCAAAACCGACGGGCCGTAGCTGGCACCGAGATCGTCGCTGCGATAACAAGTCGCCGGACCCACAATGTCCTGCGAACAATAGTAAACCGCCTGCCCCTGATTGACTGGAGTTGCGAGCGCGCTCAACAACGCGGGATAAGGTCCGCTCCCGATCGTTTCGTGATCGGCGCCGCCATTTGGCGCGGCGACCCCGAACGGCGTCCAATTATCGCCGTCATCATCGCTGTAAGCATAAACTGCATTCGCGCCAACGGTTGAGTTGGACGCAAACGTGCGACCGGTCTTTTGATCGGTCCAAAGAATCGGATCCAAACCGAAATCGAGCGTCGCGTTGGATTTGTCTTCCCAAAGAGCTTCGCAGCACTCTGGTTGTTTCGGCGTCAACAATTCCGGCGGAGTCAGGCGCCAGATTGGTCCGTCATTCATCGTCATGATCCGGCCGCTCTTTGGATTGAAACCAATGTTGAATTCGCCACTTCGCGATTTGGCCGAGCCGGGCGGCGCGTAGAAATTCTGAAAACGCGGATGTCCGGGAACAGTGGGATCGGCCATGCCGAAGGTCGGACTGCCGGCGCCGCCGGAGCCTGAAATTAGTTCGGCAACAACATTTACCGTTTCGCCAGTCGGCGTGTAAGGATTGACCACGATAGTGTAGCGATTGGTCCCGTCGGCGACCGGAATACTTGCGATCTCGGGATTGGCGCTGCTCGAGGACTGGAAGTCAGCGGCCTGACTTCCGTTGGTTACAGTGCAATCACTGGGATTACAGTCGTTTCGCGGATTTTTGTAAACGTAGAGATCGTAATCGGCTTTCCCGTTCGATCCGCCGGTTGCCGTCCAACTCAGCGTGACTTTAATCGACGCACTTGGATGCGCGGCGGCATAACCGGACGGAAGAGTCACCGTCAATGCGAAGTCGTCGCATGGTTGACCCGGAGTACTATTGCATTCTGGGCCAACGTCGACTTCTGGAATCGGTGTCGGATTAATCACATAGAATGGGCCCGCCGAGTAAGTCGCAGACGGCATGTCCGGGGTGATGGTTCCGTTTGCGGGAGTCGAAGCAAAACTGAGCATCGTCAGGAGGCCGCTCGCCGCGCAAAGTAAGAACGCGACAAAGACGCGCGGAGACGCAGCGCCAGATTCAGAGATGGGACATTGTTTCATGATGTTCTAGGAATCGAAGAACTCCAGCGAACGGCTGTATTTCAGGGCGTAGGGAAAATTCGTATTTGTCCGTGCCGATTTGACCGTCTGGTCGCCCGGCCAACTGCGTTACTACTCGCAAAGCCCGGAAAAAAGATTGCGTTCCGCCATTGCTTTGACATGGAAGACGGAGTGATCCACGCCCACGAGACGATGAGGATTTTGATGATCAGCGCCGAAGGTCCGCCGTTACTGCATGCCGGCGCGCTGATCGACGTAATGGACGCGTTGCCAAGGGAGCTTCGTGGGCGCGGCCATGAAGTTGCGGTAGCGCTGCCTTACTACAAGGAGATCCGCGAAAATCCCGCCTTCAAGGAAGAAGACACCGGAGTGACAGTCGACATTCGGGTCGGGGAAAAGACTTTCATTGCTGAATATCTTCAGGCGCATAGCGCCAGTGGAGTTCAGTTGTTCTTGATTCGGTGCGACGAATTTTTTGATCGCGACGGAATCTACGGCGAACAGGGCGTTGCTTATGAAGACAACGCCGCGCGTTTCATTTTCTTTAACAAGGCGGCGGTGGAACTGGCCCGGCGCTTGACCCCAACCCCGCAGGTTTTGCACGTGCACGATTGGCCGGCCGCCCTGGTCCCAGTTTACGTCAAGGCCCACAATCTTCCGTTCTCAACCGTTCTCACAATTCATCATCTGGCCGAGCAGGGGAGCTTTTGGGGCCTCGACTTCCGTCTCACCAATCTGCACGAACGATTCTTCACCCTCCGCGGCGTCGAGTTCTTCGGAAAACTGAATTTTCTCAAAGGCGGAATTCTGTTCGCCGACAAGATCACGACGGTGAGCGAACACTACCGGCGCGAAATCCAAACCCCGGAAGGCGGTTGCGGCCTCGACGTCGTATTGCGGGAAAATTCGCACAAGATCAGCGCGATCCTGCACGGCGCCGATTACACGCGCTGGGATCCGGAGACCGACAAACTTCTCCCTGCGAATTACACGCCAGACGAACTTTGGGGAAAGGAACTCTGCCGCGGTGCTCTTCTCAACGGTTTGCGACTGGACCAGGAACCGCGTGGTCCGGTGCTTGGAATGGTGACACGCGTTACTGGCGAAAAAGGCTTCGACATTCTGGTGCCGTTGCTGGATCGATTGCTAACCGACGACATTCGTCTGGTGATTTTGGGCGAGGGAGATCCCGTTTACGAAACAGCGCTGGCGGTCGCGACCCGGAAGTACCCCACGAAATTCGCCTATCGCAGAACTTACGATGAAAAAAGCGCTCACGTTTTCGAAGCCGGGATGGACATCAGTCTGATTCCGTCGCGGGTTGAACCATCCGGGTTGAGCGCGATGTACAACTTGAAGTACGGCGCCCTTCCGGTTGCCCGCGCCACCGGCGGAATCCAGGAGATCATCGAAGATTACGATCCGTGGGACGACAACGGTTACGGCTTTCTTTGCTACGAATATTCGACCGAAGCATTTTGGGACGCGATCAAACGCGCGCGCGAGCTTTTCCGCGATCAGGAGTTGTGGGCGAAACTTCGCGGCCGCGCGATGGCGCGCAATTTTTCATGGTCCACTGCGGCCGAACGGTACGAGCAACTTTACAGCGAACTCATCGGAAAAAGCGAAGCCGCAGCCGCCTAGCCGACCGGGTGCGTCGAAGCGACTGACTTGCAGTGCGCGCGCGAATAATTGTGCAACGTTGGCGTCCAACGTTGGCCTGTAAACAGGAGCTCCGACTGAATTATGGCATTCGAGACTGCTATCGCCCGGGACGCGACTAGTTCTTGCAATCCGGTGACCGTTGGTCTTTCCTCACCGCTTCCGACTACCGCCGTGATTCGGTCTAAGTTCTTCTTTCAGCCGTGGTTAGTTGGGCTTTTGGTCACTCTTGCTCAGCTGGCAGTCGCTGTTTTCCTGCTCGCACCGGAAGGCTCCTTTTCCTTCCGCTACTCGAGCCTGGTTCAACACGACGGTTTTTGGTTCGAGAACATTGTCGACCGCGGCTATCAGACCATTGTTCCGCCGATCGATCACAAGGTGATGGAGGTTTCGAATGTCGCCTTCTTTCCAGCCTATCCGGCGCTGGCCAGTGCGCTTTGCTCTGTTTTTCCGATTGAGAGCCAAACTGCGCTATTAATTGTCGCCCAGCTCGCGACCTGGGGTTTTTGGACCTACGTTTTTCTCTTCGCGGAGCGTTGGAAACTCTCCGCTAATCTGCGCTTTTTTGGCGCCCTCGTCATCGCCGCTCACCCTGCCGCGTTTTTTTTGATCGCCGGATATTCCGAATCGTTATTCCTGATGGCGTTGCTGGGTTTCATGTACTGGAGCAGCGGCGAAGGCCGCACGGCAAAAATCCTCGCGGCGGTTCACGGAATTGCGATGTCGGCGGCGCGCATTGTCGGAATTCCGTGCGCGGCATTTCCGGTTGTCCGCGACGTTTTCAAGAAAGGCTGGGGCGTATTGCGCCAGCCGCGGCAGTGGCTCCGAAATTATGGAAGCGCGATCGGCTTAATGATCATCGCAACGCTTGGCGCGATTTCGTTTTTTATCTATTGCCAGGTTCGCTGGAGTCGCTGGGACCTTTACATGCTCACCCAATCGGCCGGCTGGAATATTGAGCCCGACTATTTCGCGGTATTTCGACCGTCGAGTTATCGCTGGCTTTTGCCGGCATTGAACGATCCGACGGAGATGAGTCAAATGTCGATGACCGTTGGCGCGTTAATGTTGGTCGCAATGGCGATCATTGAACTTTTGCCGGCAGTCCGGCGCAACACGGGGCTGAGCACGCGAATTGGCATCTATTTTTGTGCCGCCATTATTTACTACATCTCGGTCAGCGGCGTCGCTTCGCTCGAAATGGAAAGCATGCTTCGCTACGAATTCTGCGTGCATGTCCTTATCGTGCTCGCTTTTTTGCACTTTTTACGGCAATTTCGTCTCCCGCCGGTGCCAGTGCGGGCGCTCGGAATCGCAGTGCTCGTGCTCGCCTGCGCTGTCAGTCTGGGCGTGCAGGGTTGGTACGTATGGAATTTTACCCGTGGAAATTGGGTTGCCTGATCGAATAATGAAGACTCGCGTCGCCATCATCGGGGCTGGGCCGGCCGGGCTCACCGCTGCGTATTTGCTTTCGAAAAACAAGGTCGGCGTTGTGGTGCTGGAGGCTGATCCTGTTTACGTCGGCGGAATTTCGCGGACCAGCAGCTACAAGGGTTTTCATTTCGATATCGGCGGCCACCGCTTTTTCTCCAAATCCAAAGCGGTCGAAGATCTTTGGACCGAAATTTTGCCTAACGACATGCTTCAGCGGCCGCGCTCGTCGAAGATTTATTACGATGGAAAGTTTTTCACCTACCCGCTCAAGCCGTTCGAGGCATTGATCAAGCTCGGCGTCGTCAGGTCGACCCGGTGCGTTCTCTCCTGGTTGAAGGCGAGATTGTTTCCAGTCCGCCATCCGCGAAATTTCGAGGAATGGGTTAGCAACCAGTTCGGCAAGCGACTCTTCAACATTTTCTTCAGGAGCTACACCGAAAAAGTTTGGGGAATGAGCTGCAAGGAAATTTCCGCGGACTGGGCCGCGCAACGGATCCGCGGCTTGTCGTTGGGCAGCGCGATCAAGAATGCGCTTATGCCTCAACGTTCGTCCAACGGCGACCGCACGAAAGTAATCAAGACGTTGATCAATTCGTTCCGGTATCCGCGCAAGGGTCCTGGCATGATGTGGGAAGCCGCGGCGGCGAAGGTGAACGCAACTGGCGGCCAAGTCGAAATGGGCGCGCGGGTCAACGGTTGCGCTTACGACTCTGCGACCGAGACCTGGAACGTCCAGTTTGCCGATCGCAACGGGAACCAACAAACAATCGAAGCCGAACACGTTATTTCGTCGGCACCGATGCGGGAACTGGTTTGCGGAATTCAACCGCCCGTCTCGGACCGGACCCGGCGCGCGGCGGAGAGTTTGAAGTATCGCGATTTCCTGACCGTGATGCTGATTTTGAAGGAGCGAAACAAGTTCGCTGACAACTGGATCTACATTCACGATCCACGCGTGAAAGTCGGCCGGGTGCAAAATTTCAAATCGTGGTCGCCGGAAATGGTGCCGGATCCCGCGATGGCTTGTTACGGCCTGGAATATTTTTGTTTCGAAGGCGACGGACTTTGGGAATCGAAGGACGAAGATTTGATCGCGCTGGCGAAACGCGAACTGATTCAAATCGGACTGGCCCAGGAAGGCGACGTCATCGATGGAACGGTTGTTCGCCAGAAAAAGGCGTATCCGGTTTACGACGACGATTATGCGCGTCACGTCGCGACGATTCGGCAGGAGCTCGATACGAAATATCCGAATTTGCATTTGGTCGGACGCAACGGCATGCACAAGTACAACAACCAGGACCACGCCATGATGACGGCGATGTTGTGCGTCGAAAATATTCTGGCCGACGCGAAGCTGTACGATCTCTGGCAGGTCAATGC